>NZ_JACJQX010000040.1:0-61319 GCF_014696895.1 Chroococcidiopsis sp. [FACHB-1243]
GTTTATTATCCATCTAAGTATTTGGCAGATGAAGCGATGGGTATCTAGACTCTTATTTCCTACGGTTTGGTGTCTCGAACACATTTTACAGTGGTCTTATTGGCGACGTGCCCCAGAACGCGACTGCGCGTTACTGGCATTTTCAAAAACGAGCTGGTCTTTCCTCTACTTAAATACAACTGTAATATGACTCCTCCATCAATGCTTTCCCAAGTGGGTGAAGCCGTTTGTCTTCGATCTGGTATTCGATAAGGATCTATCCTATTCCCAAGTGTTGAGCCTGAGCCAAGGTTGGATTAACAAGGTCAAGCGATCGTCGCATCATGCCTCGTGAAACATCAATAAGATTGGCGCATTAAGGAAGAGTAAGACCTGAAACTTCAGATATAGCAAAAGAGGTAAAGATTAGGACATAGTAGAGTCGGAGTAAATTGGAGCAAAAAATGGCTGCCCCCTACAGCTATGACTTGAGAAGAAAAGTCATTGAGACAATAGATGGAGGAATGGGGAAAACCCTAGCGAGTAAAATCTTTAAAATTAGCCGAAACACTACCAATTTCTAGCTTCATAAAAGGAAAGAAACAGGATATTATCGAGCTAATGAAGGATACCAACGAGGCTATGGCACAAAAAGCACCAATTTAGAAGAATTTAAGGAATTTACTCGAAAACATGGTAGTCGAACTCAAAAAGAAATGGCTCAAGCTTGGCAGGGAGAAATTAGTGACAGAACTATTGGCAAAGCTTTAAAGAAAATTAAGTTCACACGAAAAAAACTTACGGCTATAGAGAGAGAGATGAGGCGAAAAGGCAAGAGTTTTTAACAGAAATGCGTTGCAAAACTTGCGGTAACTGCCGCATCTACAGCTTTAACTTAACTGAATGCTCAGTTTACTCCACGTTAGTAGGAAGGATTAAAGCAGAAATGGTGCTTGAACTTTTATCAAACTCATTTTGTTCATCGAGTTGATAGTGAGAACGATCGTTCTCACTTGTTGCAAATTTTCGATCGCGACAATCGAGAGCGCCCTACTAGTGGGATAACTCCTCAGACATTTCTATTTACTGAAAAGGTAATGCCTCGATAAATCCATATTTTACCTCTTAAATATGCAATCTGCGAAACAGATAATGCTGTCTAAACTTCAGATCGAGTCCAACTACCCACTTCTGCATCGGTTAAGGGTTTCTCTAATTTGGCATACTCAGCTTGGGCTGCACGTAACAGGTGTTTCATTTGCACCGATTCTCCAGCATCAGCAGCGAGAAAAGCTGCATTGAGAGCGATATTGTAGATGTTGCCCCCTGCAACATTTAATTTTGCCAACTTCATCGGGTCTAACCCTTCTGTGGGAGTATTCGTTGGGAAAACCTGGCGCCAAATTTCTGCTCGTTGAATCATGTCTGGAAAGGGAAACTGAAGCACAAAGCGAATACGACGTAAAAATGCTGTGTCTATCGAACTCTTAAGATTAGTTGTCAAAATTGCCAAGCCAGGGTAAGCTTCCATGCGTTGCAATAGGTAACTGACTTCAATATTGGCATAGCGATCGTGGCTCTCTTTGACTTCACTGCGCTTGCCAAATAAAGCATCAGCTTCATCAAATAATAAAATGACTCCGCTTTCCTCTGCGACATCAAAGACTTGCCGAAGATTCTTTTCTGTTTCGCCAATATACTTGCTAATAACTGAAGACAAGTCAATCCGATAAAGGTCGAGATGCAATTCATTTGCTAGAACTTCAGCTGCTAGGGTTTTACCCGTACCGCTAGCACCTGCAAAAAGGGCGCTAATACCCAATCCCCGCGCACTCTTGCCACCAAATCCCCACGATTCATATATAGTAGTTCGTTGACGTACATGGGCGGCTATTTCATGCAGTATTTGTTTCTGTAACGGCGGTAGCACTAAGTCTTGCCAACCAGCTACTGATTCAATTCTCTGAGCGAGTTCATCTAAACGCGGGCGTGCTTGAATTCGGCATACATCCCATAATATGTCATCGATCTCGTTTTCCTGTCTTTGGCTCAAGTTTCCTACGACTTCCGCACGAGCGGCTTGAATGCTGACAGCGTTCAAGTTGAACTGTTTCACTAAAGTATCGACCTCACCATTTAATTGGGGAACCAAATCGCTGAGTGCCTCTCGCCATAATGTGCCTTGCTCGTCTGAGGTTGGTTTGTGAATCTCAAAGCTAACTGCTGGGCGTTGTTTTACAGTCATTTTTTCTTGACTAGTAATAATTAAAACACCGTGCAAATGCTCGATTAAATGCGCGATCGCCCTCACACGAATTACGTCATTTGTATCTAATTCATCGCAATTTATTAGTAAGGCATTTCTACTTAAAAGGATCTCCCGATTCCACAAGCGAATAAAACTATTTAATTCATTTGGTGTGACTGGAATCGCCCGTGCAGATATTGCATTTAGCTGCAAACTCAACATCTCACACACCGTGACCGCAATATCGCGTTTATTTGCAAAATCTTTACCATAAAGTTGAATAACTGGCAATTCCTTTACGGTTGAAGCGTGCGACAAAACAGTTGTGACTCTCTCTACTATTGTTTGATGTGAGGGTACTAGACTGTTACTAGCTAGTAAAGGCTCAACGATCGCAGACAATCGTTCGTCAAGATATTGAATTCCCAGTAAATAGTGCAAAATCCTTTCGTCAATTCGTAACGGGCAGAGAGTCAGTGCATGACCTTCTCCTATTTCAATTAAACGCCAAAAACGTAAAGGTGCGTATGGGGCGATCGCATCCCAATGAGGGTTTGGTAAGGCTGCTAGGGCTAATCCTAACGTAGGGTATGGTTTTTGCCCCTCTGGTTGAGCTGCACTACACACACTAGTAAAATCATTGCTCAATTCCAATGCTGCACATAATAGAAGCAGATCGCGTTCAAAATCTGAGAGAGCGAAAATTTGACAAATTCTCTCCAATGCCGATGGTGCTGGCAAAGCCTCAGCCGCTTTTTGTAAAGCTTGCTCGTACTTGTCATTGTTACTTAACCGATCGGGAGAGTTATGCAAACTCACAGCATACTGCTCCAATATCTGCCTCATCGAAGCCATGGATGCAGATAAATACCGTTGATTTGCTTCATACCAGCGATCGCTCATATCGTTACCTGTAGTGCATCATGCTGCCTAGATGGATCGCCTGGGAGGGAACTTTGAGTCCCATCTACTTGTATTTGTATTAAATAAGTTCCTGCCTTCACATTATTGATAGGAACTACCAGTAAGTTAGTCTCTTCATGGCGTGAGGTGGCTGAGAAAGAGCAAGACTCTGCTCCATGACTGGAAGCCTCACAAAGTGTTAGTGTCACCCTTTGTGCTTTTCCCACTTTAGGGTTGCACTGAATCGAGATTTCTCCTGAATATGATTTGTTATCATTCTCTCGAATGTGAGCCTCTGAGGCAGTAATGGTTGGATGCAAAACGAAAGGCACGACGTTAGATTCGCTTTTAAAGTGTTGTATACCTGCTGCTTCTAGCTTGAGGTGTACGACCTGGACACCATGTATCCCAGCATATAGATTTGATGGTAGTGAAAAACTAACCTGAGTTTCCGTCACCTCTTGAGGTTCTAACAGTGACTCCATAACGCCCAATCGCACCCGCGTTAAATCGCCAAGCAACTGTTTTCCACGAATCAGAAGGGTGCTACCCGCCACAATCTCTTGAGTTGCTCCCGATCGGGCTGTCACTGCTTCTACAATCGGTCTTGATGACAGTACTGTATAGGAGGAATCTCTATTAGTGTTACGGCTGTCTATCGCTACCATTGATACGCAATAGGCAACTGATGGACGATAATTTGTTTGTAAAGCAGACCACAGCTTGGAGGTCTCTTCCATACTAAAGAATTCTGGGTTAATTTTGATTTGCCCGATCTTCTCAGCTAAATCGGTGACAGATACAGAAGAAAGCACTTGAGACAGGATACTCGATGTATTAACTGCTGATGCATTTTTCAATGCCATCTCGATCGCCTCGGAGGTCAAAACTGGAGTCTCATGCAACAAATGCATTACATATTCTAGTAAAAGCTCAGATTGAAAATCTTTGGCTCCGTAAGCTGTTAATAAGTAGTGTAAGTTAAGGGCGAGGGGTGGATTTGCAGAACGTATTTCTCTAGTTATTGGCAAGCGCTTTCTTCCGATTTCTGGAGCTATCCAGTCAGCATTGCGATTTTGCGTCACTTGATAGAGAAATAGGTTGAGTTGAGCGCGTTCGTCAGTTCCTACGGAAATGCGATCGGGTGGCAAGGCAGTGACAATCACTTCACCGAGACTAGCAGCGATCGCGTCATTGACCAATCCATTTTCTAACAAATTTTTCAATACTGCTGTCACGGTTACTAAAGAAAGTCTATGACTCATACTCATTTCTCATTGAGCAACTCGTCACGTTCCTCTTCTATCAAGTATTAGCGATTTTTTGGTTAATTTGATTAATTTCATTCACCCAACGTTTACGGCTCGTGTGGTCGAGATTGAGAATTTCTGCTTGCGACCAGTGGAAGTGAAATGCAATAAAAGCTACCTCCTCGTATAATTGCGCTGAGGGGTAGCTTAAGACTCCCCCGCTAAAGCAAATTCTACGGCAAATTGAGAATTACAGTGAGGGCATTGAGTGGGAATATGTGCTTGTCCGCTTTGATTAATTTGATTGTAAAATTCTCGCATATAAGCAATGTCTTGCAGCACCAGCCCCTCTAGCATTTTAGGTGTTACAGAGGTGAGGCTACCTAAGCGAGTAATTACCCGCGATAGCATGACTAAACTACCATAAGCGGAATTATCTCGCACTTGTTGCTGTTGCTGCACCAAGATTTCATCTATAGCGGTAGCTAAGCGCATTTTCCCCTGCCGATTAACTCGATTTTGAGAATCGCTCAGCCCACACGGTAGTGTGAAGGAATATTCTGTAGAAATAGTTTCTTTACGAGACATAGACAAACTCGCGTGAATCGGGTCAAGTCGCAATTTAAAAACTTAGGATGCCAAAGTCGTTAGACTGTCATCTGACTTCACTTCCTCTGATTTTACTGCCTCACTTTTCAGCCCATTGATCTGACGGTAAAAGTTTTGTAAATAGTTCAAATCTTCAGCAAAAAAACCTTCCACCACGGTAGGTGTAATTTCTGTTATCGCTCCTAAACAGGTAATCACACGCGCCAGAATGATAATAGTAGAATAGGCGGGATTGCTCTTAACACGGGGGTCTCGCAAGGGAGCAATTTCATCAATTGCAGTTGCTAGCCGCATCACTCCTTTGCGATGCAGATTCCCTTCACCATCTGCATACCCTTTTGGTAAAGTAAACTCAAACTCAGTTTGAAACATAGAACTCCTTAAGTCTGAATCCGCTTAAATCCTTCAAACGCGACTTCTATCTCCTCAATTTCAAGATCTGTACTCCGAGCATTGACATCAGCAAGTTTATAGCTAGTAGGCCAAGCGGCAATTAAGTTAAATCTTGCTTGTGGTTTTTTTGCTTGGTCGTAAATTGTTAAAGAAGCATCTTTTCGCTGCTTTGACCAATTACCATCTTGAACTAATTGAAACCAGTTCCAAAAAGTAATGGAATTACTCATACCACGTCGCAGTGTTAAGTTACCACTCTTGACATTGCCAGGGAGTTTTGTCCTGACAACTTCACCTTTACTTGCTTTACCCCATTTATTCGGAGTCACTTCACAAATTTCAATCACATCTTGAGTGCGGTTAAATCCCTGACACTCTAAAAAAATTGCATCAACTTGTTCTTTGAAGCCATCTAACTTTAGCTCCAGATAAAACCTCTGGGCTGTGAGAAACTCAGTTATGTTTGGCATTGGTGATTTTAATCGCTCTGAATATGGGAAGTAAAGCCCCCCTGAATTAGAGGGGTATAAGGTAATTACTATATTTACGACTCGCGAATTATCTCTTGCGGCACTAATTCAATCGTCTCAGTGAGTATATCAGTTCCACTAGCATTGAGCGATGAAACATTATACTTGCAAGGATAGCATTGTTTAATCTGCCAAACCATCATTTTAGAACCTGCTTGATCGTAAACTGTGATACTAGCGTCTCTGAGGTTGCTACTCCACTTACCTTTTCCGCCTGTATTTGGATTGCAGTCCATATACCACTTGTAGAGATTTTTATCCTTCGATCCATAGATGACAACAGTTGGATTCGCGGGTTTGGGTGGGGTAGGCAGTGGTTGGTACGTCCACCCCTTCTGATCGGAACCCATATTGTGTTCGGTCGGAGGTGCGTCAATCCCTACATTGGAAAATTCCTTGACTGGTGCTTTAACATTACCTGCTTCAAAGTAAAACCGAGAGGCTGTAGCATATTCAGGTGCCTGTGGCATAATTAAATCTCCTACAATGAACTAAACTAATTGGATAGTTGAATTAATCGGACGGCTCTATTCCTCAGTGTTTTCTAAAGGACTCCACTGGCTGACGCGGAAGATCACGAATTCAGCTGGTCGCACGGGGCAAACCCCAACATCAACATATAAGCGACCTAGAATCATGGTTTCGGGCGGGTTATTTTCCGCATCACACTTGACAAAAAACGCTTGTTGTGGAGTTGCTCCAAATAAGCCTCCCTCGCGCCAGATCCGCTCTAAAAAGTTGCTGACCGTACGCCGGACTCTTGCCCACAAATCTTCATCATTCGGTTCAAATACTGCCCATTGAGTTCCTAGCTCGATAGATTTCTCAATGTAACTGATCAATCGCCTCACACTGATGTAACGCCACTCTGTTTTGTCAGGTTCTACGAGAGTGCGAGCGCCCCAGATGCGAATGCCTCGATTGGGGAAAGTGCGAATACAGTTAATGCCTATCGGGTTGAGTAGCTCCTGTTCGCGGAAATTAACTTCGTAGCTTAGACCAATAACTCCTTTGGGAACTTCATTTGCAGGTGCTTTGTAAACTCCTTGCGTTTCATCAGTACGCCCCCATACGCCCATCATGTGACCGCAAGGTGGAACTGCAATGGGACGACCACCATTTCGCGGGTTGGGAACTTTAATCCAAGGATAGTACAAGGCTGCAAACATGGAACGACGGTTAAATGCCTGCAACCACTCCACCACCTGTTGAGGTTTGACACAATCGGGGGGTGGATCGAACACTACCATGCGGTTGGGAGGATTGGGAATTTCGCCACTAGCAGATCCCTCGCACATACTTACCATCAATTCCATGATGCCGTGAACCTGATCCAGGTTCATAATCTGGGCTTCATAAGCTCGCATCAGATCGGGACAAGCTAGCATCGTAATTTCATCGATCTCAAAAATACCGCGCACACCAGTGCGATCGTCCCGTACTCCTTCAACATCGCGAGAAAATCTGTCTAGTGTTGATACTACCAATGGCGGCGATAAGTCATATTGACCGTTCACAGGGCGGCGAGTCAAGGGCTGTCCTGGTTGCGCCCGATCTGCGATCTCGACGTACATCGAGGAACGCAGTGCATTAATTGCATACGTTGCTACCTGTTCTGGAGGACTTGGATTCATGGTCAAGTTGTCATATTGCTCCAGAACTTCATCGCCGCGTCGTAGTTGCAGAGAAAAGTATTCTCCTGTATTCGGTGGTGGTTCGCCTTCAGTTCCTTCGGGGAGAGCGCGGGGTCTGCTATCATCAATTACAATTTGGATAGCGCCACCAGATGCCTGTTCTGGACGGAGCGACAAGTTTAAACTGGGGCGATTTCCACGTCTGGGAACCTGCACGCTAGCTACTCGCTGTTGTGCTGGTTGAGGTGTTCCAGGTAATTGAGTGCCAATACTCGTAATCCAGCAACGCCCGCCACCGTTCATAAAGTAGCCGTAGACAGCAAAGGGCATATAGGCGTTGAAGTCGGTAAAGCCGTCAGAATTGGGACTGGCAAAGTAATTCAGGTATTGCGTCCAATTGGTGACGAGCATTGGCTTGAATAGCTCCGCACCGTCACGCACATCCTCGGTAAAACCAACGAACCCAGCGATCGCAGTACTGACTCCTTCAATCGGGCGACTACCGCGATCGACCTCCTCGACGTACACGCCAGGAGCAAAATAATCAAGTCTAGCCATAAAAGCGTTACCTCAAGTTTTGTTGAATAAACTTTGCGGCATTAGTCGCAACAAGGGAAAAGAAAAAGAGTTAAGAGAATAGAATTTTTTCTGCTTCCCTTGCTCTTTAACCTGTAACCACCTCTAATAGAGGCTTAATAACGTGGCATTAAATAGGGGGCATTAAACAGGGGTTATTAAACTGGGGTTAGCAAAATTTCTTTAAAAGTGTAAGTGAGACTATCTACCAGTACGTTACAGTTTTGTGACTGGTAGCCCAGGTAACTTAAACGCAACACGTAGTTGCCAAAGCGCAAGTTTTCAAAAAAGAATAGTCCTTCTGAGTCACTGGTCGCTGATTTTTCAGTTCCCAGTAGTGCCACCTCTACTCCAGCTATTGGCTGCGTCGTGACGCTACTTTTAATCGTACCGACAATAGCGACGCGCCTGGTTTTAACACTCTTGCCTTCAGTCACATCTTGCAAAGGGTGTTGCATTCCAAAAATTCGTTGCCAAACTAAAGGAACTGATGTTCTTCGCGGCTCAATTGGAACTGTAATGGTGAGATGAATCGCCGGACGCAGGGGAACAGAGAGCGCACTCCATAACCCTCCGAGTTCAATGGCTGGGTCTAAAGAGATATTCATGGATAAATTACCATAACCCCGTAAGTCAGGCGGTAGGAACTCTTCTCGCAGTGAATTGTGCCGTAGCAAAAAGGACAAAGCCTCGCTTAGCAGATGATATTCTCCTAGAGCGGTGCGATCGATCGCTGTAATGATAATAGAAATGTCAAACCAAGTAGGTGCAGAGCTTACCGTTGCTATTCCTTGCCGCTCTCCAGTAAAATAGCGATCGACCTGTCTGCCAGATTGTTGCATCTGCTTGCTCTCGCGAATGTCATAGAGGTAAACATTCAGTAAGGAACCTCTATTTTGGTCTGTGAGACTGGCAGGATGGCTAAAGTCAATTTGCTCTGTACTAGTGAGTGTTGTCCCCCCAGCTAGCAGTTCTGCCAACGTCTGAAGAATCAAAGTCAGCATGAATATGCCTACGATTAGTTTCGATGTTTATTAATTTAGCAGCATAATTCAATAAATGTAATTAGACATAAGTCTAATCGATCGCACTAGCATCAAAAGTCATAATAGAGATATTACTAGGTACAAAACTTGCAGAAGATTGTCAATCAAGTACTGCTATTTAAGATTTAGTTGATGCTAAGTAAGCCGTACAGTAAAACACTTACCGATCGGGCTTAGTGCGAATATTTCAAGTTGGAGGAATCTTTGATTGAAGCAGAAGTTGAACTTAATTTCTTCTGCGATGGGCAGACGGTTTTTTCGATCGCGGTGACTTCTTCAACGCTTCTTCAAAGCTTCGACGATCGCTGCCTTCTTCACGAGCTTTCTAAACTCTGCTGGGAAATCCCGATCGCTTAATTTATCCCAACTCACTTCCTGTTTCAAATTATGCTTGTCTCCTTTCAGCTTTAATATTTGATTAACTGGAGTTGTAGGCTGCTGAAGTTCTTCTGATCCCAAATACTGAGCTAGTACATCATTGTAGACTTGTTGAACTACACTATCTTTCTTATTTTCATTTAAACCAATACTAGAGAATATAGTTTCTTTTTCCTTGTTGCCAGAACCTTCCAGCATGGCGAAAACATTTTCAGCAAGTTCGCTCCTGGTCTGATTTTTTGACTTTGTGGACTTGGTTGCATCAAATCCTTTCATTTCCTTGTCTCGCATTTTTTGCTTAAATTTTCTTGTTCCCCATTGCCCAATTTGAAAGGCTCCCACACCAGCACCCATAGCAGTAGCAGCGATTAATCCTGGTGGACCAGCAGTGAATCCAACAACCCCAGCAGCTAGTGTTGTATTTCCAAGAACTGTATTTATGGCTGCGCGCTTAATTTTCTTATCTTGTATTTGTTTTAGTTTATCTATAGTATCTGTATCCTCTGTTTCTATCCGATCCAGACCTTTTTTGTTCATGCGAGCCTTATGAATTTTGTAGCTGCCTTGGATAGCCTCTGCGCTACCGACTACCGCATTCGCAGCAGGAGCAACCGCCCCTCCAGCAACTATTTTCGATGCTTCTGCCGCTACTGCGCCACTATTCTGTGCCAAATTAGAAGCGTCTTTAACTGCACCGGCGATTGACCTCGTCAAGTCCGCAACGTTTTTAACACCCCTACCCACAGACTTGTGACCGCCAAAATTCTCTTTTTTAATAGCTTTCACTGCTGCATCAGTATAATTGATCAGTTTTGGTACAGTTGTTAAAATACTACCTAATGCCTGACCAGCATTAATGGGTATCGACGTACCTGCTGTACCTGGTGGTATCCTACCTCCTTCCCTAGCACCTGCTATAGCTCCTGACGCTGGCGTGGCATCCTGCTGATGAATATGGTGTGAGATGGCTGCTGCTGCTTGGGTTCCTACTATCGTAGTGTATGTACCAGCGGAAGTCATCTCACCTGCACCACCAGTCGCATTAGCAATCCTTTCTCTAGTCGGCTTCTTCTTATTGGTAAGTCCATCCCGAAGGCGACGATAAGAATCTCGAAGTATGATCAAACCACCAACAGCTCTGACTTCATCCCTGGTTTCACCAATTACAGCAGCATCATTGCCAAATTTTGCCGGAGTGTCAGTGGGAAGATTGGGTAAAGCCGTCCCTGGATCTCGATCGTTGGCAGGAAGATTTTGTAGAGCAATCTGATCGACATTTGTGTGTGTTGAGTCCTGTCCCAGAAGTTTGGTTTGATCCGAATAAGCCTCGTATTGCCTCATTCCTTCCGCAACCTTTTGCGGCGACGTTTGTGCTGCTGATTGCTGTTCTTGCTGTGGTGCTTGTGACAGAATTCTCCCTTCTAATCCTCTAATTGCGGCTTGCTGGCGATCTAGTTCCCTTAATTCCTCAATAACTAAATTTACAAAAGCCGATCGTTTCTGCTGCTGTAAGTCTTTAATTGCCTGCTCTCTTGCCGTATAGTCCATTGGTAGTAGCCGTTGTGCTTCCTGCTTTGGTGTTGCAGGTAACGGTTGTTGGGGTGACTGCTGTTGTTGCGGTATTGGAGGTGCTGGTCTTGTTGGGGCTGGCGGTTGTTGGGGTGACTGCTGTTGTTGCGGTAGCTTATCTGCCTGTTTGTCCAGTTTTGATTCTGAATCTAGCAAATCATCTAATTCTGCTAATAGTCGATCTATGTCCCTAAACAATTCTTTAATCGAGCTTTCATCTTCTTGCTGCATATCTTGAGAGTTAGATTGCCCAGAAGAAAACTCTTGTCCATCTCGATCGAGTAAATTTTCTTCTGAATCTTGTGAATCATTAAATTCTGCTAATAGTCGATCTATGTCCCTAAACAATTCTTGAGGAGATCTTTCATCTTCGGATGATTCTTCTTCTAAACTGGCTAATAACTCATACAATTCATCATCAGATATAGTCTCGTTCCCGCGAGAAGCCAAATTATTTTCTTCATTACCAGATAGTTGTGCTCGTTCCTTCCCTTTATCTGCTCGCTGCATAACATTACTCTGAGTAGGTATATGCTGTATTTCAGCACTCGCAGGCTTGGTAGAAATCGCTGGTTTCATTCCTGAAAACACGGGGATCTCAGCAAAATTAAATCCTTGCGGCTTTGCTTTTTCTGATGTCTGAGTTAACTTCTGACTCTGTGAGGCTGAGTTCGCTACAAAAGGACGCGACTTAATTTGAGACTGTACTGGTATTGCAGCGTCTGAAGTAGATTTTTTCTCAAGAAATTTCTTCGTATGTAACGCTTTCATTCTCAAGTCTCCTTAAGTGCATTATCTTGATACATTTGGGAAAATCAGAAGATATTTTGAAAGTTAAAGAGCGAACGAGTTAACTTTTTTGTCGATGTGCAAGTGTTAGTTCATCGTCTAGCATCTGGACTTAACTGTAAGTGGTCAAAACATTGTCTATTGTCTTACCTGTCACTGCCTTAATCTATTAGACATTAGTCGAATATTTATTGGCGTTTAGTTATTGTCGAGTTAAGATAACGTAAAAGTTCTCGGCGGCGGTATTCTATTATTTGCTTATTTACCACGAGCTAGAAGTAAGGATGCGACTAGTTTTGAGCTTGATGTTAAAAAAAAAACCAGAGACACAACCTCATAAGTGGAATTAGACATAAGTCTAATCGATCGCACTAGCATTGAGTGACACAATAGAGGCATTATCTACTCATCAGTTCCGATCGCATTAAATTTCTCAAAATTCCTACTGACAAGCGTTTTTCCATCAAAAATCTAAAATCTACAATTCTCTAAGGTTGGTATGGTGCGCGCAAGAGTACAAAAATTCTCCGAAAGAAGTCTACAGCCACAGGAATCTACTATGGCTCCTGTCTTAACTCAACGTCACTCGTCCTCACCTCATGCTCAGCAGGATACCGAATCTCATGTCATTCAACAGCACCAGCGTGAGGCGACAGTCCTGAAAATTCAAGCTAAGCATGGCACGATTACGCCCGAAGGACAGGAACGACTGACTTTCCTACAGGCAAAGATGGCTGATGAGATGCAGCGAAAGCTGGATGTTGCTAATCGCACCCATCAAAACAGCTTGAACTCGTTTCCTGGCGATGTCTCAGTTGCTCCGCCTGAAAGAAAAGCAATGCCACCAATACAGGCAAAACTCACGATTGGACAACCAGGGGATAAGTACGAACAAGAGGCAGATCGGGTAGCTGCCCAGGTAGTCAACCAGATTAATGCACCAACTACCCAGCGCGAAGCATTACCAGAAGAACATGAGCTTCAGATGAAGCCGGAAATCGGCAGCATCCAGCGCCAAGCGATGCCAGAAGACGAAGAACTTCAAATGAAGTCTACTGGTGCAGGGATGACTGCCTCTCAAGATTTAGAAACATCTATCCAACAGGCACGAGGTAGCGGACAGCCCCTTGCAGACAGTATCAAACAACCAATGGAGCAGGCGTTTGGGACTGATTTCAGTGGGGTGAAGGTTCACACGGATGCTCAATCTCACCAGTTGAATCAATCAATACAAGCTCGTGCATTCACAACGGGACAGGATGTGTTCTTTCGGCAAGGGGAATACAATCCAGGCAGTCGAGGAGGACAGGAGTTGCTTGCCCATGAGTTGACCCATGTGGTGCAGCAGAATGGTGGGGCTGTGCAACGGGATCGATTGCAGAAGGCAGAGGAAGTAAAGGCTGAGAATGAAGTTCCACAGATAACAGTAACAAAATATGAAACTGGATTATTAAACAACGGTCCTTTCTTCGAGCATATTTATTTTAGTGATGGAAGTTTCTGGAGTACAAAAATAGTTTCTAGTGGAGAATATCGGGGAAAGCATGTCTACTTAGACATCAGGGAAGGCTTGCACAAAGGCGAGGGATATACCGAAAAAGATGATAAAAAAGGGTACAAAGCACAAGAAGTCAAGAACTGGTTGCTAGGCTTACACCCAGATCTAAAGAATCATTGGACAGCATACCGACAGGCAGCAACGTAGCTGCGTTAGTGCATCTCAAACCCCATTAATAGTGCGATCGCCCGCTTCTGTAGTGTGCGTTAGCGGTAGCGCGATCGCACTTCAGCTCATCAGATCGTCCATTGCCGCTTCACCTGGATAGAAGCGATCGCTCAAAATATCTTCCAGCGTGTAAAGGCAGTCTTGTGGAAAAGTTTTAATGGGTAGATTTGTTTCTCCAGAAGCCAGTGCAATTGCTTTGGGATATGCTTTCTGGAGAGCTTCTTGTAAGTACGGCTGGAGACTAGGATTTTCTTCAAGTAGTTCCAACGTATCTATCCGTTGTATGCGAATCGTATTCAACCAACTACGGCTTCGTCGATCGGGCTGATATTCCCATTTCAGCAAATGCCCAATTAAGACACTCAAGCGATTTCGTAATTCGGCACGTTGCTGTCTTCCCAAAGATTCAATTTCCTCAATTAAATTAGGTAGGTCAAGCTGGCTCCATTGATGATGGCGAAGGAGGTTAACCTGTTCTTGAGTCCAAGCGTAGAAGTCAGTTTCGTAGAGGTTTTGCATCAGGTTTCCCGCTGTTTGTCCTGTGTCTGGTGTTGGCATCGTGGGGTTAAAACCTGGCTATCTTTTCCCAATTTTAGTATCAGTTAGCCTATGTTGGCTGAGCGATCGCCTGCTCTTAATGGACGCGTTAGCGGTAGTGCGATCGCACTTCAGCTCATTAAATCATCCGTCGCCGCTTCACCTGGATAGAAGCGATCGCTATATCACTGTGATGTGGCGTTATATCTCATAATAGGGATTTAAATTCGTCACGGTTTATTTGACAATCGCGCAGTATTTGTGCAAATAAACCCCGACCAATTGCCTCTCCAGAATGGACTGGAATCACCGTTCTACGCCCATCACTATGTAACAAAATATGATGACTTCCGCGTACCCTAGCAACTTCAAAACCTATTTTACCAAGAGCTGCTATGACTTCGCGTCCTGTCACACTTGGCAGTTGGCTCATAGTTCAACTGCCACTCGTTGGACACCCACAAAATCTAATGAATCCTGTTCTTGCTCAAATTCCAAACACAGTGCGATCGCTTCTCGGATACGTTCCATCAACTCATCTAAAGATTTAGCTTGCGTATGACATCCAGCCAGCTGAGGAACCGAAGCGACAAAGTAGCCATCTGTATCCCGCTCGATAATCACACTAAATTCTCGCTTCATAACTTCATAATTAGCTGCGCTTGGTTTTTATAGGACTTATGCAATCGTCACATAATTCAGGGTAAATAAGCCAGTTACATAAGTCCTGTTCCATTTTCTCACGATTATAAGAGTGCGATCGCCGCTCTTGTAGCAACAGTCTTAGAAGTCAGGCGATCGCTCAAGGATGATGTTGATGAGCGTGCGCTCGCCATTTTGGAGTGCGATCGCGCTTCAATCAAGCGGCAAGCTCCTTTTTGCTAGACTAAAAACACATCTCTTCAAGCAGGATTCTTGGAGCTATGAGCGCCACTACCCAAACCCTCACCCTAGAAGAATTTCTGAAGCTCCCAGAAACCAAGCCTGCTAGCGAATATATCAACGGTGAGATCGTTCAAAAGCCAATGCCAAAAGGGAGACACAGCCGCTTGCAAGGTAAACTCTGTGCTGCGGTCAATCAAGTTGCAGAGGATCGGAAAATCGCCTATGCGTTTCCTGAATTACGGTGTAGCTTTGGGTCACGCTCCATCGTACCCGATGTGGCTGTATTTCAGTGGACGCGCATACCATTCACAGTTGATGATGAAGTTCCCGATAACTTTGAACTACCGCCAGACTGGACAATTGAAATACTTTCGCCAGAACAAAAACCTAATAAAGTGATTGGCAACATTTTGCACTGTCTGAAGTATGGTAGCCGTCTGGGATGGTTTCTCGATCCTGAGGACTTTAGTGTTTTAGTATTTTTACCAGAGCAACAGCCATTGCTGCTCCAGGGAAAAGATTCTTTACCTGTCTTACCAGAAATTGAGCTTGCACTAACTGTCGAACAAGTTTTTGGTTGGTTAAAAATGGGTAGTTAGTATTGTGATATGGCTCTTAACTGATAAGTTAGATCGGCGTTGCGATCGCCAGTTTCACTTCCCGTAGGTGGCATAATAATTACTTTCCCTGTAGCTGTGCGCTCGAATCTCAAGTCACGGTTATTTTGACAAAGCTGAAAAAAGTGCTCGTCAGTTAAGTCAATATCTAATTTGAGGGGAGCAGGTAAACTAACGGTATTAGCATTCAGATGATTTGTTTGGATAGCAGCAATATATGTCTCAATTTTAGTCTTACTCCAACTGAGACACTCATGCGATTTAGCAGTTCGGCGCAGAGTTTGCCAAATTCAATCTAGAGGTAGTGACGTTACACTTTAAGGAAGGAGCGTAAATCATTTAGTCCTTGCAATATGCCAGACCCCTTTGTAAATCAGTCCGATGCTTGGATTGGTCGCACTATTGGCGATCGCCAACGATACCGCTTAGATCGGCGCGTGGGGGCGGGCGGTATGGGAGATGTTTTCTTGGCAATGGATACCTTACTCGGTCAGCAGGTAGCTTTAAAGCTGCTTAAGGATACATTAGTCACATCCCTAGACCTGAAAAAGCGATTTGAGCGTGAGGTAGCAGTGTCTGCGGCGCTCAAAAGCGACCATATTGTAGAAGTTAGCGACTACGGTGTAACTGCTGAAGGATTTCCCTTTTATGTGATGGAATATCTGCGCGGGCAGAGTCTCGGACAACTTCTGCGCCAACAACGGCAGTTATCGATAGAGCGCACTGTAAATATTATTACTCAAGTCTGTGACGGGCTTTCTCTAGCACATGAAGGGGTAACTTTATGGCGGGAAAAAGCCACAGTTAAAGAACATATTCAAGTGGTTCACCGCGATTTGAAACCAGATAATATTTTTCTAGTTCCTACAACTCTAGGAGAATTGGTAAAAATTTTAGACTTTGGCATTGCTAAAATTCGCGAAGATCGGGTTGAATATACTCAACTAACTAATATGTTTCTTGGCACGTTTCACTATGCTGCTCCAGAACAAATAGAAGTAGAAAAAGATATTGATGGACGTGCAGATATTTACAGCTTGGGCATTATTCTCTACGAAATGCTCAGCGGTACAGACCCGTTTGGCTTGGGACTAAATACGCGCAGCATTAATCAAATGTCTTGGGCTTTAGCTCATACTTCTAAGCCAGTAAAACCACTGCGATCGCAACCAAGTTTATCGAATTTATCTCCTGTATTAGAAGCGGTAGTATTGCGCTGTTTAAATAAAGCTCCCAGCGATCGCTTTGCTTCAGTCAACGATCTGAAGATAGCTTTACAAGTTGCTACTACCGTGGAAACTGAAACAGTTTTGCCCCCAAGAACTCAACACGATATTGAAGACAAAACTACTAACAAAACCACTATACGACCGCTAACTCCCCTCTCACCTATAGTTACCAAATCAACGAATATTAATAACTCAACTGTTATTCGACCAATGGGCGATCGCACCATCGAACGACCGATAGAACCAGTAGCACCAGGAGTTACTGACACTATTCTGTCTTTAGGACAAGACTCTTTGTTAGAAATTATTACAGAAATTATTGGACCTATTGCTTCCACCTTGATCGAAGAAATAGCAGCACAAACCTCTAGTACTAAAGAATTAGTCGAGAATTTGTTTCTCTATCTTTCTACGTCTCAACAGATAGAATTTGAAAAAAAGGCAAGAGGATTGCTGCAAAAATCTGGCACTCAAACTAGAACGGGACAAACTCAAGCAATTGATGCTAATTTTTTACAACAATGTGAAGAATATTTAGCTGAGATTATTGGTCCTATTGCTAGCTCGTTAATTCAAGAAGTTATGGAAACTTATCCGCAAATTTCTCCAGCCGACTTGGTGAATATGTTAGCAGAGAAAATTCCTAATGCCAAACAATCAAAAAAATTTTCTCGGCAGTTAATAGGTTAAATATTTAACTATTATTTTTCCTCCGTTCTAACATCGTTTTAGCTATTTCTAAACTAGATTTCATACGATTAAAAGATGCTGCTAAGATGCCAATTTCATCATTAGAACGTTGTTCAAAATCAGCATTTGTTTTGCCAGTACTGACTGCCTGAGCAACTTGAGAAATTTGCGCGATTGGCTTGATAATGGTACGTTTTAGCAATAAATTAATAACAATCATGACAGCAACAGAGATAGCAAATAGCATGATCATGGTTAACTGCCAAAACTGACGAGCAGCTGCAAAAACTCTATTTGCTGGAACATAAATAATTTGGGCAAAAACAGTTTTATTTAATTGCCAACCAAAACCATGTTCGCTACCGTAAACTGCTATTTGACTTTTAGGAGCCTTATCCGGTGTTGAATGACAGCGCAGACAGCTAGCATCTGTAATTGTAAAACGTCGAGCAATGTAAAAGAATTCTCCGCCTGGAAAGGTACGAAAACCCGATTTTTGTGTATTGGCTGGCTCTTTGGTGAATTGCTCGATCAACTGGGTTTCAAATCGATCGGCGCGATCGCGTAAATTAGTTGGATTTAGAGCAGCTTCTCTATATACATAGTCTCGATAATTAGCGTTTTTGCGGAACTTATCAAAAACCTCGATCGCAGAAAAAGCTGCTACTGTTTCTGGAATAAAATTTTGGCTATTTTCTAGCTGAGATGTTAAGAGGGGGGTTATGTTTTCGTTAGTATAGCTCCTAACGGCACTCATTGTTTGTAAGAGTACATCTGCTTTAGTTGTTACTTCTTGCTGCGCTCTTTGTTGTAGTAAGTTTGATAGACTAGTACCACTAATTAAAATAGCGACTAGGAAAACAAATAACAAAATTAAGTTGAATTTGCTAGCAAGTTTAAGATTTTGCAAAAATCTCAATTTATGAGCTATATAACGAGTTCCTAACATGATTGTTAAATAAGTTGTAAAATTTTTTGGTACTCAGAGCAAAAGAATTTGATGCAATCTATCTTTGTTAAGATTCGATCCCTCCTAGCCCCCCTTTTTAAGGGGGGAACTGGAAGCGCCCATTTTGAGGAGAGAACTGGAAGCGCCCTTTTTCAAGGAGAGAACTTAAAGCCCCCTTGTTAAGGGGGTTGGGGGATCTTCAACAGCTATGCATCCTAACTGAGAAGTATTGATTGCGATCGCATTAGTGTCAGTTAATTTGGCAGAATATGGTTTGTAGATTATGGTGTATGATCCTCAGATTTCTCTTGTTGCTTTCGATCGTCTGGAGTTGTGTTGTTGAGTGGATCGGCAGTTGCTTGTCTATCTGCACTTTCCGGATCGGGTTTCTGAGGAGTTGTAATCTCTCTCCAGGCAGAGTTGAAGGCAGCTTTAGTTGCAGAGCCGAGACGATTTTTTAGCTGTGTAGCTCTTTTAACAGCAGCAGAACCTAATTGGCTGCCTAATTGTGAAGTTTTTTTCGCAGCAACAGAACCAAGACGGTTGCTAACTTCTGAAGTATTTTTGACAAATGATTGCCATTGCTTTTCTGCCTGTTTTTCAATCTCCTCTGGTTCGAGCAAAATCTTGTTTTCAATTGACTCACGCGCTTTACGGACTGCCTTGAGGTATGCCTCCCGCGTCAAGTTACCTGCTCCCTGCAACTCATTGAGAATGCGTTTATTGATTGCAGCGAACAATGCAAGAGTTTGCTGTTTGGGATCGTCTACTTCAGTATTTGAAGGTGTCGCTTTTACCAAAGCGCTTGAGTGTGACACAACGTCAGCTGCGACGACCTCAGCATCAGAATCAAAGCGCCAAGGTGCAACAGCGTCTAGTGGTTTAACAACTGTTGCATCTTCAGGAAATTCGCTAGTTTCTTGAATAATCAGAACAAATTCTCCAGCTTGGATCGCATCCCCATTTTTGAGTAGATAATCTTGATTGACTACAGCGGCTTGACCGTTAATTAAAGAGCCGTTTCTACTACCGAGATCGGTGTAATAAATCTCTCCATTTTGTTGAGAAAACTTACCGTGTAACCGACTAATATCAGAGCTATCCAAAACCAAACTAGAATTTTCAGAGCGACCTATTAAGTAAGTGTCTTCCCGTTCAAATACTTCATTGAAGTCTAATTCAGTAATTTCAGTCTGGGTTTGTGAATTAAACACTTTAATTTTCATTGCCCTGAACCTTCAGCTAGGTTAACTTTTGGACTGGATGTAATTAAATGCTGGATGTATCCTTCAAAAGCTTGAGCTGTTGCAAGATTTGTTGCTAAGATAACTTGATTCACATTGCAAGATCTGGACAAAGCTTCATCATTTGCTTGTGTCGGTTGGGGAACAAAGAAATCTCGTAGGAAAATTACACCTAAAAGATTTTTAGAGGCGATCGCCGAATTAATTTCTTGATAACCACCAGCAGTTAAGTTAGGTAGCTTGCGGCTTACTGGTATATCATATTGCATCAAAGCTTCACTAATAGCAGCAGGAGCCATAAACAAACATTTGGAGAAAGTTGCTTGATGGCGCTCGATGAAATCAACTAACTCTACTTTTTGGCTATCATGAGCCAGGAGAACAATATGTTTTTCCTTGAGGATTTCTGGAACTACTGAAATATCATCGCGATCGCTAAGTTCTTCGTCAGTCGTTTCATTGGGTGGGGAAACGATTGCATCGCTGACTTCCACACTCATGCAGTCGGGCAGATCGGTTTGAATGAAGGTATTCTCAGTCAATGTAGCTTCAGCTTCTAAATTTTCTGTGGGTGTACTCGCTGCTAGCTCAGAAAACTCTGAGGATTCTTCTAAAGTGCTTGCTTCTGCAACTTCTACTGCTACTGAATCTTCTGCAACCTCTGCCGCGTTTTCCTCAGCAATCTCTTCTGCATCTGTAGTATCGGTATGGAGTTCTTCACTAAGTTCTGGTTGTTCAGCAATAGCTGCGAGAATGTCTGCGGGATCGCTTTCAACTAAATCTTCTGCGGGATCGCTTTCAACTAAATCTTCTGCGGGATCGCTTTCAACTAAATCTTCTGCGATATCACTTTCTGCCATATCTTCTGCGGTGTCACTTTCTACCATATCTTCTGCAATCTCGCTTTCTACCATAGCTTCAGGTGACATTAACCTCGCTTCTCGCTCCTCACTCCTCACTTCTTCAAGAGGCTCGCTTTCAACCATCTCTTCAGGTGACATCGACTCTTGTAAAATAGTAGATTCGTCCGTAGCTATTGCTGAGATATCTTCATGTGGCTGTTCCAAGGAAGCATCAGCAGGGATATCTTCAAGATCGGACTCAACAAGATCGGACTCGGCAAGATCGGATTCGCTAACAATAGCATTGGGCATTTCTGCTGTGCCTTCTACTATCACTTCTGGCGGTGTTGATGCTTCCACGCCATCTGTAATTTTTGCCCTGTCCTCACTAAACTCTTCTGAAGCAATATCATCGAGATCGGACTGTTCCATATTCTCCAGTTCACCAGTTGCTGCTGGAATTTCTTCTGCGGCGGCTTCGTCTGCTGGTTGTGCTGGTGTCATTTCACTGATTTCTGATGAGGCTGAAATTTCTGAGACACTGGGTTTCTCGGCATTAGATGGAGATGAAAACGCTAATGGCGCGATGACTGTAGCATCTTCATAAACTCCAGTAATCTGCTGTGGAATTAGCAGAAAATCTCCTAGATGAATTACATCTCCAGCCTTAAGTAGATAAGCTCTATTTTTTGTAGCAACTTGATTATTGATTAAAGAGCCATTAGAACTACCTGTGTCAGTAAAATAATATTTACCGCTCTTGTAAGAAAACTTACCGTGTTTACGACTAATATCAGTGCTTTCGAGAACCAAGCCAGAAGTAGCAGAACGTCCAACAATACATTTTCCATCGCTGCGAATTGCTGATGCTAAGTCGAACTCCTGAAGTTCTTCATTAGTTTGAGAATTAATAATTTTGAGTTTCATATAGTCTCCTTGTACTAGCGTTCGATGATTTGAATTAGGATAATTTTCTTTAAAGTCAGCAATTGTAGAGTGGGCATCACACACACCACGCTTGAATTAAACGAATCAGATAGGGTTGCTATGGTAGCGATCGCAATTTTCTGCAATAGTTCATAGTTAGATTTATGCAAAATTTTCTGCTGTATGCGATCTAACGTTACGCACGCAATCGAAAATTGCTATTAGGGCTTAGGACAAGATATGCCTTTATTAAACATCAACTTGTAGCAAAAGAAATTCGACTTCTGGCTAATTCTTTCTCTAAAAAAGATAGGGTGTTGAGATAACTGCGCGATCGCCTTGAAAATTCTTACTAATGCTATGATACGAACGATCTCCTACCACTGTCCTGAATAATCTTCCTTTTGCAGATGCATGAGTTGCCGACGTTTCCAGGCGTAGTGTAAAATGTTGATTCCTAGCTCTTGAGCAGTACGAATCGTGACTCGCGATAAGCTCAGTCCTTCGTCTAGTCCCCAAGCACTACCTAAGTTACCAATCGCTAAGATTAAGCCCCCACCGCACAAAAGTTGGATCGTCTGCTGACTTACTAATGGTAATGCGGCGAATAAAAATGGTCGAGTGCGTAAAGGATGATCGCGCCGCAATTGCTCTAGCGGCTTGAGCGGAGTTTTCAGTTCTTGAGCAGCTAAGGATTGTACCGATTCAATTAGTTCTGTTGCCTCTGATAGCACATCTACAAACAAGATACCACCCGATTGAAGATAACTCTTTAGTGCTTTAAATTCGGTAGCATCAAGCGATAATTTTTGTTTACCTGTAAGATATAAAAGATCGTAGATTTGGAGATCGGTTGTCCAATCTACGCGATCGATAATTTCTCCTCCTCGTAGTGGCGAATAAAGTGCTTCAACCGCTTGCAATAGATAGGAGAGGTTAAAAAAATTTTGGCTAGATTCAGAATCGTCGCGGCTAACTTGAGCAACGCGCAGCAAAGCTTGAGGACGAGCCTGGACTTGAGAGCGATAGCGCAGATCGATATCGCCATACCCGGGAAAGAAAGCATCAGCAGGTTGGGTAATCGCTTTTTTGTCAATTTGCAGGCGAATTCGACACAACTCAACATCCCAAATATCGGGAAGAGAGCTTTTTTCATCAATGCGGAACATCTCCTGCACAATTTCACGCGGTTTTTGAGCTTCTAGTTCATCTGGATCGCGATATCTCGCCACTACGTACACCATAACTGGCTCAGAATCTTGCAATTCAGTAGTAATCCGAAAGTTGAAGGGTTTTGGCAACACAATAGGATTTCCGGCGAGATCGATCGCGATACCTGGTTGAATTTGCACCCAACTTTGATTGCGATACTCAGCAGCTACTTCCTTGGGAGCGGCGATCGCCCGCACGCCTAAACCACAAACTATACCTGGTTGATTTAGCGATTGATAGTGTACGTTCTGGCGCTGACGGTGGTAACTGTGGGCGTGTCGCCAGCGTTCGGCATTAATCAGTAGCCCGTCAGCAACTTGTAGGCGTTCAAAAGGGTTAATTGGTGGAGTAGGAAAAGGGCGTGTCATATAGTAAAAATTAGGTAATAGGTAATGGGTAATGGGTAATAGGTAATGAGAAGTCGTAAGTTGTAAGTGTTTCACGCACCACGCACCACGCACAACTACCAACTACCAACTACTAATTAAGAGTTATTTTCAATAATTAATTCGTAGGTGCAAAAAGCTGGTTTTTCGGAGTCAATAATTTGCCGTACTAACTGCTTGTCAATTGCGCGATCGCGATCGGATCTTAGTCGTACTACAAAATGATAGGGGTTTCCGCCACCTAATACAGCATCCTCACCTATACGAGAATTTCCCAGCACCATTCCCGTACCGAAAGGTTCAGTGATACTGATATGCTTATTAGCTTCTTGTGGAACGTCATCATCTAAGGGTAAGCCCGTGTATAAATGCAAATAAAGGCGCAATCCCTTACGAGTACCACGCCAGCGATAAAGTTCCATAGCCTGACGAATTAATCGCCGCTGTTGGTTGAGGTTCCAATGGGGTTCTACAGACCAAGCTACCCAGTGGGCTAAAAAAGGCAACAGTGCTTGTGGAGAAGTCAACGGATCTAGATTTGCCCACATACTTCTGTAGCTATTGACCACAGGTTCAAAAGCCTGCTCGAAAATACTAATCAAGCGGTTGATAAAGTCTACTTCTCGGTATAGTAGTGGTAGGAAATTGACATAGTTACTGTGAGGGCGCACGTACAGATCGAAGTTCACCTGCTGCATAAATTCCAGCACAGGCTGCTGGTGGTGGCTGCGACGCTGATAAACTGAGAGAGAACCGCGCAAGTCAAGGTTTAAGCGTTTTTTGCTACCAGATTTAATCGCTTGCCAATCTTCAAAAAAATTGTTGGGGATGAGAAACAGCAGTTCTCCCGACCATTTTCCTTTAGCCGGAATTTCTATCTCCTCTAGATCGATCGCCTGCCATGCGCCACTCCTATTAATTGTGTTAATGACTTGTTTTGGTGTCTCTGGTACAAGCTGACACCAATCAGCAGGAAAATTACCTTCAACCCAAAAGAGCAGTTGCAGGGAATTGACTTCCCAGTTCTGCACTTGCAGTATCATGCGGGTAGGCTCTCCTGGATGTAGCACCAAACACGGATTCTTCTGTACTGCTGCTGTTGCTAGCTCGTTAAACCCCGCTAACACCGAACCTGGCTGAGGAACAGCTTCAGGCAATTGCATCGGAGTTAATTCCAGGCTGATGCCGTGCCGATCGAGAGCAGAAATCATAATTGAAAAAAGTCAAAAGTTAAAAGTTAAAAGTCAAAAATTGTCGGGGCGGGTTCACCTGAGATACTGGTTGGAGTCAAAGATGATTGGTAAACCCGCCCGTACAGAAGTTAAATGTCAAAAATCTCTGCTGTTGATAGTTACCAAATAATTACGCATTTATCTGTCTCACGTCATGACTGAAACGTTGGCGATCGCCTGCCCAAGAACAAATTAGTCCCAAGGAACCAGGATCGATGAATGGTTCTGGAGCGGTTTGCCGCTGCCAGGTTTCGCCTTGCCGTCGCAGGGCAAATAACAAAACAGTCCCTAAGTAGGACACTCCAGGTGTCTTTTGTAGCAAAGCCACAATATCAGAAGTATAAACAGGGCGACCGAAGTGCCAACCCGTCCCTTCTGAACCTCCGCTCAAAGGGTTGAGGTAGCGATAGAGCGATACTTTCAGTTGATTCAAAATCTCCCGCCGCGCAGTAGGATTGTTGTATGCTGGTTCGATTGCGACTTCAGCTTGAACGGCAACTCCAACATACTCCGGTTCTTGCAACTGCACCTGTACTCCTAGTAGGCGGCGTTCATCTAGATAGTTCATGACCTGTTGTTGTAGTGCCGATGTGAGGGCAAACCGTTCCGGTGAAATTCCCAGTCCTTGAGCGATCGCGTCTGTATTAGCTTGAGGTACGACTAACAAACTGACGCGACCAGCACTTTGACTCGCACTTGCGCTTAAGCATTTGACGCGGGCGATCGCTCCGGCTCCAGCTCGTTGAGTCAAGACCTCGAAATCTTCTGCGGTTACAGCGCGATCGCGAGTCCGAAGTATCCGAGGCGCTTCTAACACAGCGCGATCGAGTGAATCTGCATCTGCGCCGTTACGAGCTAGATAATGATTTGTGACCCTGGCAATATAGGGAATTGCTGACTTGAGAAATCGCAGCGTCCCAGCTTGCACGTTTCCTTTTTTCCCGCCACCTGTACGATAGGCAACCATTGTAATTACAGAGCCGCGAGGTGGCACTGCCCCATATTGATGCTCTAATAGCTTTTGCTGTAATTCACCACCTGAGAACGTTTCTTCAGCTGGTGATGCTTGCAGGCGATCGCCCGACGGCGTTTGCAGTTTCAACGCCTCTGGCTCTCGAATTAGGGGTCCGAATTGAATAGTTCCAGTCAGAGAATCAATGGTATAGTGCAGGTCTGCGGAACTAGAGTCAGCAAAGTCTGTAACCTCCTGCCAGGTTTGCGGCAGCCCGCTAGGGGGCGTGACTTCTATATGTTCGCCTGCTCGGCGATCGAGAATTGGTGGGGATTGTACCTCAAAACTTTGTCCCGATCTGCCATCACTAATTCCTAGCTGTTCTTCGCGAATCAAAAGACTTTGACTGGCTCGAACAGTACCACCAATGGTTCGCACGGCTAACCCCGTCACTCTTGGCGAATTGGTATAAACAGGTTGATGAGATTGAGGAGCTGTTAAAATGCAGCGCAGCCAATATCCTCGGTAAGTTGTAAAGTTGGTAATAGGTAAAGTTTGAGGCAAGTGGAGTATTACATCAGCCCCTTGTTCGAGATCGCCTCCCCGTTGGGCAATTTCATTAAAACTAAAGCCTCGCGTTGCATCGTAGGACTCTCTCAATAATACTGGTTGCCAGCGTTTACCATTCCAGGCTTCCCAGCGGCGCGGAGGGGCTTGAGGATCTATGCCAGTTGGCGTACCTCTGGCTCCATAAAAAGTAATAGCTAGGACATTACCGTTAAGGCAGTCTTCTGACGCAGCAGGTGACTCCCCTGCCTCCGTAACATTGGCAGCACACCCGATCGCGAGATAAAAGCAATTTCCTGGTTGTGGTTGTTCGGCAAACAATAATTGCTCGCTTCCCGACCAGGCACTTTCGCCAAAACGCTCCCAACGGCTGGTGCGATCGCTAAACGTTTGGGGAATATCTTCTGCGGTTGAGGCAGTTAAGAAGTGCCGTAGGGTTGGTTTTCCAATTGTTAAGTCCTCATCGGTACTAAAGATAATCGCTTCTTCAGTTTCGGTACGCTCCGTTGCAACTTCTATCCCTGCGGGAATTGTGTAAGCTGATGGCAAATCTGTAGTCAGATAAAACGTTAAGTTTGTTTGGGCAGGGGTAGGAGGATTGAGGCGAATTCCTAATAACTCTAGAAACGCAATGTAGTTTTTTCGGGGTACTTGATTGAAGCGGATTAGCATCTGATCGGTCAACCAGGCAAACAATTCAATCAGCGTTACGCCAGGATCGCTGGGGTTGCGATCCGTCCACTCTGGACAATAGCGGGGAATCCGCAAGATACACTCATCGACTAATTCGTCAAAAGTGCGATCGTCCAAGTTAGAGTTAGGTAGTTTTGGCAAAAAATCAAATTCCACAATCACTCCGATATTGAAACCAGATAGAACGGGTAAACAAGGCTATAGGTGTCAGGATAATTTTTTAGCTGATAGTCGATAGTAATATCCACGCGCCCGCGAATCGGGTCGGGATCTGTCCGCACGTCATCAACAATAATTCGAGGTTCCCAAATCTGTAGTGCTTCCAAGATATATAAGCGAATCCGCAGCATTGTATCGGTGTTTAAGGGAGCGAAAGTGAGTTCTCCAAGGCGACATCCAAAGTTAGGACGGTAAACGCGCTCTCCTAGTCCGGTGCGTAGAATAATCCAAATTGATTCTTTGACTTTCTGAGCTTGGGCGCTGAGCTTAATTTCTCCCTGCACGTTTAACTGTATGGGAAAAGTCAAACCCGTACCTAAGTATTCTTGTTGCTCGTCCCACAACTCTGGCATATAGGTAATCCTGACGATCCAGATATGCGATCTAGAATATCCAGACAGGGCGGATATTTGTATTAGCTGAAAGTCGAATGAATTGCTTATCTCAAATAATCGCTGACATTGAGTTATGAACTTATCATTGTCGCGACTGACAGTTAACGATACTTCAAAAATTTATGCTCTGGCTAGTATCTAGGGCGATTTAATATTTGCCAATTGGCTGGCAGCAATGAGTGGCGCTAGCTGAGCAACTGATGCTGGGGGTGGTACGGGAACACCGCCAAGCAAAATTCTAGGCGCAGCAATTCCAACGACGACTGGAGATCTTAACAACATATTCGTATTAGCACTTAAAAACATCTGTGCTTGAGCATTCAACAACATAGTTGGAGCGCTTAATGTCATTTTTGTTCCAGCATCTAATGACAGTTCTCCGCGAGCGCTCAATGACAGATTTCCTCTAGAACTGATTGAAATAGTTGGAGGCACCTTGCGGTCTTCCATTTTTATCTCATGCCCCCCAGATGTTTGAATCATGACAGACTTTTCCATTCTGCTGTCATTAAGATGCACTTTGTGTCCGCCAGCTGTTGTTATATAAATGCCTGCTTTGGTTCTAAGGCTATCCTCTTCCACAAATTGAATAGTGTGCCCTGTGCGAGTCTTGATTGTACGTAACCTAACTCTACCTCTTTGGTCAACTGTTTCATTTACAGTTTCAACAGTTTTATCTACGCCATTCCAAACGCCTCCAATTATGTATGGTCGATGAATGTCTCCATGCTCGAAACCAACCAGCACTTCGTCATCGATTTCTGGCAAGCAGTAAAATCCGCGCTGTTTGGCTGCTCCTAAACCAACAACTCTTGCCCAGTTGCTGTCATCTTGTTCGCTGAGCGTTGGTAGCTTGACCTTTACCCGTCCGTAGCCTTTGGGATCTTTATTATCAGTGACAATTCCCACCATGAGAGTTTGACCTGGTTGCAGATGCGTCTGGGGCGCTAAGGTAGAAAGTAGGCTGCCCTCTTGCAGTCCGCGCACGCTAAATTCTGTGCTGTAAATGTTTTGGCTGTATAAGTGACGGGTTTCTGTAACGTAATATTTACCGCTATAGCGATTGCCCATTCCTTTTAACTGCACGACTTTGCCTGGACGAATTTTGGGGTTGCCATCGGCTCTGGCATCAGCACAGATAAACTCTCCACCTAATTCATTGCAGAGAGCTTGAGCCATTTTTTTTGCTTCACGAGCGTTAGCGACTGGTTGGTCTACCACAACCATTTTGGGAGGCTTGCTGCCTTTAAATGCCGTGCTAGTGCTACTTCCCTTACCATTACCCGTGGTTGTAACTACTTGCTCGGCTTTAGCAGTTTCATTAATTAATGTTTTTTTAGAGTAGTCCCAACTTCGCACTTCTACACTATTGACTTGCTGGGCGCTGGTGGCACGAACGCTAAAGCTATTAATCTCATCTAGCCACTTTAGTTGCAATGATGCATTATTCTTGGGCTGGCGAAAATAGAGTTTATTATCTTGCAAGAACAGTTCAAAACCAATTCGCGCTGCTCTTTCCCGCAGAAATTCCATATTAGTTTGATTTTCCTGAAACACATATTCGTGAGGCGTGCCACTGCGATCGATTTGACCAATTTTGATCCCGGACTCTTTGGCAATTTTCTTCACAATATCGCTGTCAGTGGTATTTGTAAAAGACCGATTGTAGCGCCCGCGATGCAAGCGATGGGAGACATCATAGCCTCGGACAACAATATGAGCCTTTGATTCTTCTACGAAATTCACCTCCATTGCGGTAATTTCGCCTTCAATTAAGCTCGGTTCTTTTAATACTTCTTGAAATGCTCTGTCTTCGGTGGTACTAGCAGTAAAACCAATTGATATGCGATCGCCTATTTTAAAATAGCGATCGTGTCGCCAAGCCTCGCTGCGATCGGTAGCTGATAGGTATGTATTATGGATAACAAGCGTAAACATTGCTGGTAAATGCAAACTTTCCTCTACACAAATTTCCAGCACGTCCTTCATCAACTCAGGTGGAGCGATCGCACCTCCTAGTTTCAGAATAAGTTCAGATAGGTAAAGGTTTGGGCTATTGTTAGCAGACGCTTTACCACCGGACGGCTTTGACGCTGCATTTTGAGTGCTAGATGAAGTTGCCGTACCACCAGCGGGGTGTTGTGGATTTGCTGTTTTTGGAGTCTTAGGTGGAGTTGCTTTGCCACCAGGAAGATTTTCTGGATCGACTTCTCGCAAAGTGATGTCTACTAACGCTCGTACAGGCGTACCGTCTGTCAGAAACATCGTGAGCTTATAAGTTAAGCTTTCTATAACGCAATGAAAATATTTATTTTTCCAAACAAAAATATAAACAGGCGGGCGCGAGGGAGCTGTTGCCCGCGCACTCACACCTTGTTTGATATTGTCGATATACTTTTGCATTACTGATATCTTCGTTTCATATGTATCAAACAAAAGATTACTCAGCGTCAGTTGATAAGGTTCAACCCCAGAAAAATTGACTTTGGGCAAAAGGGACGATCCACGATTACCAGGCTCGTCTTCCCAGTTTGCCGTTCGCGTAAAGCTAATTTCTGTGGGATTGAACATGAACTCAATATCTCTCGCCTGAGGATTGTAGGGAGAACTATGAACTATCAGTTTCGCTTTCTCAAGTGGCATTGTTGTCTTTCTCCAAAAATTAGATCGAGAATTACCAAGGTAATCTTTTTGGTTAAGGCAAGATCCCCCCTAACCCCCTTAAAAAGGGGGGAACAAAGCCCCCTTTTTAAGGGGGTTGGGGGATCGCCAAGATCTCTGCATCATTAACCGAGATGTATTGACTACCAAGGTAAACGTCCAGAGTAAAAGCCATGTCTTTCTCGTTCGAGTTCCAGTCGTTGACGCAGGCGTTGATAAATTTCCCGCGCTAACATTTCCAGAACGTTAGGATCGGCTTTTGTTGCGGATGGAGTAGGCATTTCTATTGTGTGGGTGACGGCTTTTGCTGGGGTAGATGGATCGGCACTCACTTCTCCCCCCTTATCAAACCCTTTGGGTTGCACAAACGATTTGACTGTCCTCTGATGAGTAGTTTCTGGAGTAGATACTGTAGCTGAACTTTGATGGTGTATTTTCTTGGAAGTTGATGCATAGCTATTATCAACCGCAAAATTGCTCAATAGTAAATCTTCAACGCTAGACCACTGTTCGGGAATTGAAGTGGTAGGAGCAGAAGGGTTAGGATTATTATGTTTGCGATAAATTAACTCAGTTGCGGTGTAGTGAGTTTTGGATAGATGAGATGAATTTTTTGGGGCTTCCGAAAGATCGGGTTGCAGTGGATTGAGAGGAGAAGCAGGTTGTGCTTCAGCAGCTAACTGTAGAGTCGGGGAAACTAAAGTTTTGACGACACCAGGTAAGGAAGCATGAATTTGGCGCTGCACTAAACGCTTTGGTGTCAACGAGGGCTTGACAGGAGTATCTGAAGATTCAACTTTAGTCGAAATCTCAGGCAAGTGTTCTACCGAGCCTCCTTGATTAATGTGCTGTAATATATCTAGATGTTTTTGAGCATCTGTAGCATTAACTACAAATTCTCCAGGAGTAAGCATAGCAGGCACGGTATCTGACGGCGCTATAGGCTTACGGCTGAGATTAGTCACAGTTGGCACTTGTCCCCCAACCGCTAAGCCTTGAGGCGGAACCTGCTCAAAGGGAAATAGGCTCTCGCTTTCTGCTGCAATGTCTGGTTGAGCAGAGATAGTATTTTCAAAGCTTGTAGCTGCTGCTGGGTGAGATCTTGATAAATTGCGATCGCCTGCTCGGGGAGTGTCTGTAGAAGATTGCTGAGTTTCAACAGGAGCAACACTCGGCTCAACCACGCCAGAAGAGGTATTTTCTATCTCTACGCTCGGCTCAACTTCTATCTCTACGCTCGGCTCAACATTGTCAGGAATCGCGATATTTTCAGGAGTAACGCGATGTGCAACTTTCTCTTGTTCCCCCCTTTCACAAGGGGGGCTAGGGGGGATCTTTTCGTGATTATCGTAGTCCTGCGATCCCCCAACCCCCTTAAAAAGGGGGCTAAGCAAAAAGTCGCACATGGGGTGAGTAGGAGTATTATCAACTAGTGTTAGCTCTTGATGGCTAATTTCGCCTGTCGGCGCTAGTTGGACAGGAGTTGTTGGCTCGGACTCTACAATTCTGTCTAGGCTAGCAGGTATAGGTATAATATCTGCCCTCTGAGATTCTAGATCGTCTTTTTTTGCTTCGTCTCTTTTGTTAATGATACTTGGTTCAACCGCAGATGCTAAATCTATATCGCTCTGATGGTTGTCTTGCTGCCTGCTTACCTCTGTTGTTGCCTTGAGCAATTCCTCTGGTTGTGCAGGTGAAAAATCTCTGTTGGCTAGCGGTTGACTATGTGCTTGAGCGGTTGAATCGATAATCGGGACTTGCTGTATCAGATTAGATGAGGTTTTTTGAGCAGTTGTGTTTCTGGTTGTCGATTTGAATTGAGTCGCTTTTTCTCTTGTTTTGTTTTCTGGAGTGGATGTTTGACTGGTTGGATTAACCAAATCGCGCTGTTGTGCAGGTTTGTCCAATGTATCAACTGGATGGGAGAATAAATCTTCAGATTTAACGCTATTTGGCTCGATCGCTCCATGACTATCATTTTCTAGTACTTCCGACAGTAATAATTCAGAAGTCTCAAACTCAGTCTTTTGCTCTGGCTCTTGCTGCACCAGATTAGATAAAATTTCGCTGGGAAGATTTTCTGAAGTAGGGAAATAGCGATCGCTAACGACAAGTGGCTCCGCCTCTACCCCCGTCTCAGTGTCAGAATTTGAGACTTCTTGAGCAGAAAGAGTTGGATCGAGTGTTAGCTCTCGATCGCTAGTATCATCTTGCCCCACTTGTAACGCTGGCAATTCTCCTAAATTCTGTGTTTTTGACGGTGTAGTCACCTCCGTTCTTTCCTTGTTTATGACAGGCTGGAGGGGAATCTTGGGGGAGTTATGGGGCAGATGTTCTGTAGTTAAATTCGCTGTCCCAATATTATCTAATGCAGGGGAGATCTTTTGCTCGTCTGGTTGTTGCAGCTCTTGTACATTTTCTAGCGTCACTGGCTGGAAGTGTGGCGTATTCTCTTTAGAGTAGATGGAGCGGCTTGACTCTGTGGTTTGAGGTGTGGAAACTTCTGCTTCTAGAGGTGCGATTGTCGTAGACTCTATTGGTGGTGTATTTGAAACTACAGTAGATATCTGCTCGGAATGAATAGGTGTTGAATGAATAGATGTTGGTAATATCAGACTGTCTGTTTCTCCAGATGGTTGCAAGCTATTAGGTTGAACGATCTGGCTAGCTGGGATATCTTCTGGAACAGTGAAGTTGCGATCGCTAACGACGAGTAGTTCTGTATCTACACCCTGCTGAGCAATATCAGGAGATATGACTTTTTGAGCCACAGGAGTAAAGTCAGGTACGCTTGGCTCTGTGGGTTGTAGTTCTGGTTGCCCTGATGCAATTATTGACTTTGTTTGAACTGGCGTAATTTCTGAGCCACTATTTGGCAGTGTAGGAACTGCTGGGAGTATGGTTTGAGCGGGTTGAGCTGAGGTATTCTCTGTACGGGAAGCTGGTGCAAGTGAGGCGGGTTGCGGAATACTTTCTAAGGAAGAAAGAGGATCGTTCGCTGGGGAAGATGGGATGCGATCGCTAACAATATGCGGCTGTGTCTCTATGCTCTGCTCGATGTTGCTAGGAATAAGAGTATCATCAGGTAATGTTAGCCCGCGATCGCTAATTTCACTTGTCGGTGCTAGTGGGACAGAAGTTGTTGTGTCAGGCTCTAAAATTCTGTCTAGGTTGGCAGGTATCGCATTTGTAATTTCAGATTCTACATTATCTTTCTCTCTTTCGTCTCCTTGATTAGGATCGCTTGATTGTAGGGAAAACCCTACATCCAAGTCGTTACTTTTCCGATCTTGTTGCTTATTTATATCTTCTGTTGTCCTTGGCAATACCTCTTGCTGTGCCAAGGCAAAATCTGTATTTGCTTGCAGTTGATGTTGCAATTGGGGGCTTGAGTCGATAGTAGGAACTTGTTCGATAATTGGCGCTGTCGTCGATCGAGCAGTTGTTTTTTTCGCTGTGGCTTTTGTTCTAGATTTAGACTGTGTTGCTTTTTTATTTTGTTTCTTTTTTTGTCTTTGAGGTGAGGTTTGATTTTTTGCATTCACCACAGCGCGATCGCTTGCTATTTCGTCAACTACACTAACTTTAGAAGACAATAATTTTTGATATACAATGCTGTTTTTGGTAACTATTTTGTCACTCTCATTGTCTCGTAAAATATCAGACGAAAATAAATTTAAAGCATTAAGTTCACTATTCCATTCCGTCGCTTCATGTACTAAAGTAGATGATGTTTGCGATAGGTCAATTAAGGGTTGAAAATTGAATAAATTGTCACTTGGCTGTCGATGTCTAGTTAATAAGAAACTAGATAGCTTTACTAAGGGCTGAAGAGAGATTAAAAGATTTTTTGCTCCCAAAAAGGGAGGCTCAATTCCAAAAGAACGAATAGCTTTATGTCCTGTTATATCTTTTTTTTGATTGGTGGATGATGAATTTTGTTCCTGTAGTGACATTTTAATTCATTTTAGTTATTTCCATGTGCTAGAAGCAAAAAAGCCAGAGGCATCGCGTGAGGCTGATTCGCCTCCTGCTGAACTTTTACCAACTTTCAAGCCTTCGATCGCTAGTGTTAATTCTTCGATCGCTACAGAGTTTCCATCTGCTTGTAATGTAGAAGTTTTCCAACCTACGGGAATGCTACCAATGAGAGTCCAACTTTTCATTAACTCGCCTGCTTGGTTAAATACGAGAATATTAACGTTACGTCGTTTATTTTTTTGCCCAAATACTTCACCTAGCCATTGAGTAAAAGTTGGATCGTCTGTAATTCCACGTTTGAGAGTAACGTCTGTAAATTCTGCATGACCGAGAGTAATTCGTTGCTGATCGTTGACTCCCCCCTCAAAGTAAATGTCTTTTTGAATTTGAACGCCAAGCTCCGAACACTCAGAGAAACAAGCAACAATACTGCTACCTATTTCTATATAAAAATGATTATTCGTAATGTAATTGTTAACATGACTACTGGAAGTTGTCTTAGGCATTCTATATCCTTGTTCTACGATAATTATTCAGTCTTTCTTGCTGAGATTGTAGATCTGTAAGTAATAAACCGTAAACTCGCTCGGTTAGCTGATTTATAAGTATTGGATTCCGAAGATATGTTTCTGCTGCTACCAAAATGTCACTATCAAATCTAGTAGTCACTGGCACGTAAGTTGCCGGAGAAGTCATACTTCTAGGAGAAAAAACAGAGGGGTTTACCTGCATTTCAACTATATTTCAACTATAAAAAGAGATGTCTATATTCATGCTACGATTAAGCTACTACACTGGAAAGTAGCCAAAAGTCGAACTAATACTTTTCTGATTTAACTACTGCCACATTTCCTTTCAGGAACGCGATCGCCAGCTGCGAATCCAGGCTTCTATCTTGCGAATCAAGCGTCTGATGATGCGATTTAAACTGAATGTAGCGCGTAGAACTGCTCTACGTATTTGTTGAGAAATTCTCCGAAGGCGCAGCAAGAGAGGTTGCTTTTGGTAAATCGTCCGATCTGTGTCATTTTGTTTCGATGAGCTAACGCTTTGATATATTGTGCGATCGGGTTGGTTGTGTCTTGGTGAAGCTACACCTTGGTAGATCGTTCCATCGGGTTGGTTGTGTCTTGGTGAAGCTACACCTTGGTAGATCGTTCCATCGGGTTGGTTGTGTCTTGGTGAAGCTACACCTTGGTAGATCGTCCCATCGGGTTGGTTGTGTCTTGGTGAAGCATCGCCCTGATATATTGTGCTGTCTGGAGAACTAGGTGCAGGTGAAGCATCGCCCTGATATATTGTGCGATCGGAATCCCGATCGCTAGAGTCTGATATTTGTGGTGTTGATGCAGATTCGGCAGAAATCTGAGCAATGGTAGTAAAGTCAACCGACTCTGGTTTTGCTAAGGGGATCGCTCGCCGAGGCACGGTTGGACTATCTGATATTGCTGGCGATCGCGATTGAACGATCGTATCGCTGGAACTCGTTGAGGTGACGGAGGGACTAGCAGCGATCGCCACTGACAAGGCTTGCTCCAAGTCTGCTATTGTTGCAAAACGATCTTCAGGAGATTTCTGCAAACACTTCAGCACTAAAGCCTCTAGTTGTGAGGAGATCTGCTCGCCTCCAGGCTGCAATCGCAATGGCTGTGGTGGTTGAGAAGTATGGGCTTTTGCCCAAGTAGCATCATCGATCTGCCGTGTTTGGGAGCCAAGCCCAAAAGGATCGGAGCCGCTGAGCATTCGATAAAAAATGATTCCCCAACTATAGATGTCAGCCCGTCCGTCAATTTCTTGCGAGATGGCTATTTGCTCTGGAGCAGCGTAACGCAAAGTGCCGAGAAATATATCCGTAACAATCGTATACTTGCTCTGGCTCAAGGTTTCGCGAATTTTTTTAGCAATACCAAAGTCAAGAATCTTGACCAACCCCCCTAGTGCTGTTGGGACTAAAAAGATATTGTCTGGTTTGAGATCCCGATGTACGATCTTCACTCGCTTGCCCTTCAGCACGACTCCAGCGTGAGCTAGTTGCAAACCCGCACAAACCTGTCTCATAATCTCTACCGTGCGCTTGACACTCAGCCGCTTTTGTCGCTGAAGCAGTTGTCCTAGACTTTCTCCTTCTAGATATTCCATCACGTAGAAAGGAAAGTCTTCTGGGGTAGTGCCAAAATCTAAAATCTTGACAATATGTTCGCTGTTGAGAGCCGTACACAGCTCCACCTCGCGCTGAAATCGCTGATACATCTCTGTCGATTTTGCTAGCGATTCCTTCAGCAGCTTCAACGCCACTGGTTGGTTCAACTTGGTATCTATTGCCAAGTAAACCTCTCCCATCCCACCTATACTGAGACATTTTGATATGCGGTAGCGATCGCCCTCACCAACTAGGCGATCGATCCAAGGATTATTTTGTGGGGGAGAACTCATTACTGTATCACTCCAGTATATCGAGCAGATCGCTTGGCAAATGCGTCATATCGGTTGCACTAATAAAACTTTGAGACGTACTAGCTGATTTTGACCGAGTTGCAATTCGTCTCCATGATTGAGGCGATAGGATGAGCCAGGGGTGAGTAGATTGCCATTGAGGTAGCTGCCATTACGACTACTATCGACGATCGTGTAGGCGTGTTGCGATTTATCCCAGGCAAGGCGGGCATGGGCGCGAGAAACTACCCCTTCATCGGGAAGTCCGCTTAAATCGATCTCTGGAGCCTTATCGCTGGCGCGATTGCGACGACCGACAATCCCTGTTTCTCCAGATAAATAAAAATCTTTGCCGCTAGGATGACTTAACTTCAGTTGGGGACGGAGGGAATTCGATTTGACGGGTGGCGGTGGTTGAGGTTGAGCAGTGGATGGTTGAGTCGCAGGCATTGAAGCAGCTTGAGAAGCAGCTTGAGATTCACCCACCGATCCTAAAGGAGTACCACACATGGGACAGACCTTGGCGTTGTTGGGCAAGATCCGATTAAAAAAGACGCAGCTAGGTTCGGGGCAACGATTCGCCATAGATCGGATAGTTAGGGAAGGGACGCAGAAGGCTGATAGTCTCTAGGGATCGGTTGGAGTGGTACGAGTCCGGTTTGCTGTAAGAGAAACTGTCCGTCACGAGTCTTGAGCAAATCGGCAAACATCGGAGCAGATTTAAAACCAAGAAGGCTGTTATCGTTAGGATAAACGATCGCTAGGGGAAAACCCAAGGGGTAAGTTCGTTGGCGATATGCTTCGACATTGGGGAAAGGCTTTTTCTCCTGGCATAAGTTATCATCCTCAGTAATGGGTACGAGCTTGTTGTCAGTTGTCTCTCGTAGTAAAGCTTGCACGGGTTTCGCGTTTCCCTGCACTAAAGCTAGAGGATACACCTTACACTGATCCCATGTTTGCACGAGCGTACCAAAACTAATCGTACCAGCCTCTAATTGCTGCCCTTGCTCTTCGGCGAAATCAATTGCTCTTAAAGTCTGAAAGGTTGAGCGTTGTTTTATCTGATTAAACTTAGCAATTAGCTGTGGATCGTCTTTTAAAACAATTTGTGCAAACAATTTTAAAGCTTCTGGTTCTAGCGGTCGATAGGGTTTAATCGTGAGATTAGGCAGATTGGGATTAAGTTCTTGCCAATTCTTCACCTGACCTGTAAAAATTTTTTGCAAATCGTCAAGACTAATTTCTCCCTGTAAAGCAGCAGGAAGATTTTGAGCTTTGTAAGCAGGTACAAATACGAGTAAACCATCATAGGCAATCTGCTCGCTGTTGAGCGCGGGAGGTAAATTATCTATTAAGCTCGTAATCGCAAAGTTTGCTTGGTTATTCTGTTCTGTTACTGTTTTAAGCGGAGAACCTGAGGATTTTGGTTTCGTATGAATAAAGCTAGCAGCAATATCCATGCGAGGACGAGTCAAGATATCGTTGAGGGAGCGATCGCTCAAAGGTCTTTTACCCACAACAGTCGTCCAAGTACTATCTCGTTCTGCTGTATAGGGATATTTACCAGCTTGGATCGTATTGAGATCGTTAAAGCTAGGAACCAAACGCTGAAATTCAGCAAAATTAGCCTCCTCTTCCCGATTGAACTGCGATCGCACTAGCCACAAAAGTCCTCCTAGAAAAAGTAAAAGCGGCAACCCTAACAGCCAGAGTAACCGTCGCCTCCCGAAACTTTTACCTTCGAGCGTACGTGGCGCTGTTGTCGTTGTCGTCTTGGGGTTTGGAAGTTGTAACAACGCCTGACGTGCTGCTTCTGCACTGGAAAAAGGAGTTTCTAGTCCTATCAAATGGTAAAGAAATTCTCTTAAGGCTGGATCGGTCTTAGACCAAAGCTGCACGTTGCGTAGATCGGGCGATCGCTCCGATGTTGGCTCCTTAGCTCGTCCCAACCCCAGATAGAAAGCAATATGACCTAAAGCCACGAGATCTTGCGCTGGTTCTGGAATCGGAAATGTATTAGGAGGAGGGTCGAATAGCCTTTCCCAAGCAGCGAGGTCGCAGGTATAGATGTAGGAATTTTCAGTTGCGATTAAACTCTCCAAGCTGAGATTGCCGTGAGCCATTCCCCCTCGCACTTGCCCAGACGGTAAGCGGAATTTCTGAGCGTGGAGAAATTGTAAGGTTTGCAGGACTTGAGCCAGCAAGTCACGCACTCGCTCCGGTGGCATTGCCCCGTTTTGTTGCAATACTTGACTTAAATTGGGAGCGGCAGCTATGTTACCCAAAGTAACGAGGTGACAGCGATCGCCTTGTCGATCGGCAATCGCTTCCCAAGGCAAGATCGAGCGAAAATCTGGCGAGCGATCGTTGACCGGACTCATTCCTGCGATCTGCGTAAACTTGGCTTTTCGCTGCTCGGCTTCTTCGGCGTTAAAATACCGACTCGGTAACAAGTATTCTTTAATTACCACTGGCTGACCATCACTGACTTGAACGCCCTTGTACAAGCGTCCCATTCCCTGCGATCGCACGAACTCCAGAATGCGATAGACATCCCGACTACCGCGAATTTCTGCCTGGTTTGGTAAAGTAGCAGGAAAACCGCATTCCAAACAAAATTTGGCGTTCGGCACTTCCTGAGCTGTTTTCAAGGGGCGATCGCAACTTAAAGGTGCATTTTGCCAACAGCGATAGCTTCGAGCATAAGGATCGGTAGGCATAGGGGAATCAAATCTCAGAAATTAAATTGCTCGGAAATTAAATTGCGTGAATTATCTACGGTTGTACCAGTCCTAGTTTCATCGCCGTCACGATCGCCTGGGTGCGACTGGTAACTTGTAATTTCTCAAAAATGCTGGTCAGGTGCGCCTTAACGGTGGCAATTGAGATATAGAGTTGTTTGGCGATCGCTTCGTTGGATGCGCCTCGTACCAACCACAGCAAGACTTCTACTTCTCGATTCGACAGTTGACAGGTTTCGGCTGGAGTAGGGGAAGTAGCATGGGAAGCTTGAAACTGGCGAAAAAACCGTGTAGCCACCGCAGCAGGTAGGTATACTTCACCTCGTAACACGGTGACAATGGCATCCCATAGCTGCTGGGCTAACTGTGGCTTGAACACGTAACCCATTGCTCCAGCTTGCATGGCGCGATAAATCCAGTAATCCTCTTGATGGGCTGACAGCACCAGTGGCTTAACTTGCGCCTGCCTTTCTTGTAGCTGCCGCAGTACTGCTATTCCATCACCATATTCTAGTTCCATATCCAGTAGCATCAGGTCGGGATGTCGCTGTGTTGTTAAAGATATGGCTGTTTCTACGCTACTGGCTTCTCCAACTACGGTACAACTTCCACCGTGTTCTGCTCGATAAAGATCGAGTAGCGTTCGTAGCCCAGATCGAAAGCGTCGGTCGTCTTCAACGAGCAAAATTGATAAAGTTTTTGTTTGTCCCGAGCGAGTTAACATAATAACTGCCTCTAATAGCTAAGTTACGCCATGTGCGGCTTTTTTTAGCCCCCTTTTTAAGGGGGTTGGGGGATCGCAGAAATGCCATCTATGGAAAGATCCCCCCTAACCCCCCTTATGAAAGGGGGGAACAAGAGAAAGTTGTTAGCGTTAAGTTGATGTGAGAGAACGCGGGAGAATCAGTGAAAATTCTGCCCCTTTGACAGGCAAATTTTTTGCCCATAGGTTTCCTTGGTGAGCCAGTACCACTTTTTGGGCGATCGCTAGTCCTAAACCAGTGCCTCCAGAACGGCGAGAATAAAATGGAGTAAATAAATACTGCAAATCGGTTGGTGACAGTCCCGTGCCTTCATCAGCTATGGAAATCAGCACTTCGCTATGAAATACCTGCCAGCCGATCGCGATCGTGCTGCCAATTGGACTAAAGTGGATGGCGTTACTGAGTAAGTTATCGAAAACTTGCTTCATTTGTAAGCGATCGAGGCTCAAGACAACTGAAGTATCGGGATAGCGGATTTGTATTTGTTTTTCGGCAATCCAAGCCTGAAAACCTTGAAGGCTTTCGACAACTAAACCCTGTAAATCTTGTAGGGTGAATCGCAAAGTTTCAGAGTCGCTACAGTAAATCAGTTCTGTTAAATTTCTGTCTAGATCTTGAGTTGTTTCGCGGATAATAGCTGCCCGATCCTGCAAAGTACCTCGTGTTAAACTGCGATAAAGATTTTCGGCATATAATCCAATTAAACTGAGTGGTTGGCGTAACTGATGTCCTACCCGTTGAATAATTTGTTCTAAAATTTTAATTTGATGCTGTTGTTGCAAAGATTCTAAATGACGTTCTAAATATTCGCTAACTAACACTGCTGTTTGTTGGATATATTGCTGCCAACTGAGAGAGAGAATGTCTTTCGCTACAATCAAAAGATACTGGCATTGCTGCTGTTGATAACCATACGGACAAAAATACACGACGGTATTTTCCAGGCGATCGCCAACGATTTGAAGCAGTGAAAAAGCTGGAGGAAATTCCACTAACCAGGTTTCCGAACGTAGATCGGATAATAGATCTGGCGAAAAAGGTAGGAGGGTTTCTGCTGCTACCACTTGTCGCCGCGCTCCAGAAAGGGGATCGATATAGATAATTTGCGCCCAAGCAATTGCCGATTGAGCCGTTAACTGCTCTAATTGAAATTGCAAAAAATCACGCAGCTTTTGAGAGTTATCAGTACTAGATCTACCCTTCAAATTTAGCGGATTTGAGCCTGAAACTAGCTTGAGCCTGCGATTTAAACTGAGTGTTTTGTCCGCCATGATTTTTCTAAAGATGCAGTCTGATTTAAGGTATTAGATAAGAAACAAAAGATGACGAGATCCAAATTATTAAAGTCTTCACTATTTTTTAGGAGCTTTTAAATTTGGGGAGACAGGCTGTGGAAAAGGAAAAGCTGGAGCGAGAGAAGTTGGTGAGGGGGTGGGAGTTGGGGGTGCAGGCTGAACCTGTACGAGAAACGCTTGTTTAACAGATTGTTGCTGGTTGTTAGTGGCGGTGAGAACAATTTGAGATAAATTTGTCGTGGCTTTCAGCGTACTGGAACCGCTAGCCGTCACATTACCAAAAGGATCTAATGATACGTTGAGATCGTCGCCTTTAGTTTGCCACTTCAAAGTAATATTTTGTCCCTCTTTCAAAAACACAGTAGGAGACTGTTGCGGAGTTTTACCATTGAGGGTAAAAGAAATAATTTTTGGTGCTACAGCTATGACTTGAACCTTAATTGTTTCTGAAAGTTGAGGTTGCTGTCGATTCTTGGACTGAGGCTGTAATTGAAGTGTATACCCGCCTGGTGTAGCAGGAAGATTCACGGGTACATCGTTACAGGTTAATTCATCATTGAGCAGTTGCGGACAATTTTGGCGCAAATTTTGAGGAATCTTGCCATTAAAGTTGAAAGTTGTAGGAGCGATCGCAACACCATTGTCACTCTTACCGATCGCTAATAACTGCCTCATTTGACTAAAGTTTTTCACTTTCCAACTTAACAATATGCGATCGCCTTGCTGATATTGAGCTTGTTTTGATGAAAAGCTGACAACTTGTGGTAAAGGTTTTGGCTTAATCTCAACATTTAGCTGTTTGTCGATCGTTGTATTAGAATTTTGTGGTAAAAGTTGCAGGCTAAAGCTATACTTTCCTGCTAACCGTGCTTCTGTAATGAAGTTACGACAATCCAAAATGCGGTTCTGAAATTGGCAAAATTGGCTCAAATTTTGGGGTAGTTGTCTATTTAAATTGAAGCGTTGTGTTGGATTGGAAACTCCATCCTTAGTGGTTGCTAATGTAAGTTGTGCTAAGCGATCGGCATTCAGAATCTTCCAGTTTAGGCGCACTCTCCCTCCTTCAGTATAAATCGGGCTATCCGTGCTAAACTCAGTCAATTCTGGTGGAGAGACAGGCTGGAAAAATATCAGCCAAATCGCAAATCCCAACCCAGAAACTAAGCTGAAACATCCTAAGAGAAGTAGCAGAAATTGCCACCAAGGTCTACTTTTCCACACGAGCATCCCTTGCGGTAGCTTTTCTGGTATGGGTAATCCCTCTAAGTCTTGAAGTTCTACTTGAAATGGGAGCTGTAGCCCAGAGCCAAATAGGGGTCGTTGCCACCAGCGAATCGGTTTAACGCTAATATTGATATCTCTCCGCATACCGATCGGCAGTTGCACGGGTGAAGGTTCGCAGATATATCTACAAAATTCATCCTCATCCTGACTTTTGGCACTAACTTTTAACTGCCGCAATAAGTTTCCCTGGTTCGTCAGTTGCAGTTGATACTGACCTGGTTTGTGGCTGACTCTACCCAAAATTGTTTCTAGTTCTACGCCTAGCGAGTATACGGCTGGTACTTGCAAATACACCAAATCGAGTAAAACCAGATCCGCATCGTTGGTTGATTTCAGTTGCACTGTCGGGGAGTATTGTCCCGCTGGCGTGTCTTCTGGCAAATGGAGATCGAAGATAATTTGTCCTTGCTGGTTTGGGTTTAACTCTAGTCCATCTGCTGCTACTACCAGCCCAGATTCCTGAAATTCAGGTGGTGAATACTTGACAGTAAACCAGTCTTCGTCTGCGTCAAAACAATTTAAATAAAACCGATCGACGCGATCGGCACGATTTTTGACTGTAACGAGTAGCTGTAGCGATCGCCCTGGCTGCACTTGTAAAGGGCGATCGGGATTGGTAGTAGGCGTAAGAGTAAAGGTAGGGTCGTGGAATCGCGTGACTGTTCGCTCTTTAACTAAAACTTGGAGCTGACGCGGGTACTGAATCGGCGTATCTTCAGAATAGTGTTCTGGGGAATCTACTACTAAGGTATAGTCATACGTTCCTGGAAGTGCTTCAAAGGGAATCTGAAACTGAAACGTCACTTCGCCGCTTTGTTGCGGGTCGAGCGCAAGGCGTGTCTGTGTATTAGGACACCACTGGCTGAGGGTTTGGGAAACTCGATCTAAAAAAATATCGATCGCCGCGCCGCGATCGCCCTGGTTGATCGCAATAACGTGAAGTTCTAGCGTTTCTCCAGGAAACCCTGCTTGAGCGTCAACCGGATTGAGAATGATTTGTAAGGGAGTTTGAGTAGCAAACATATCGAGCAATTCCTATTTGAGCAAATGCAGCCTGACTTGAAAATCTTCTCCACCACTGGCAATTAACGTTCTCTGCTGGTTTGCCACCAGATCGATAGACGCGATTCTCCGAGAGAGGCTAGCGACAATCTGCTTTTGAGTCGGATCGTGCTTTTTGTTTTCGGCGATCGCCCAGGCAACAATTTGTCCGTCATCTCCTGCACTGACAAGCCGCCGCCCGTCTGGGGTGAAGCGAATACTTCTCACATCTGCTGGAGATGCTTGCCAGCGATCGGAGATTTCACACTTGGTCTGTGGCAGTTGTGAGCTAGGATATTTCAAATAATTGGATTTCATCATTTGGCATTTTTGCAAGTCCCAAAGAGTGATATAACCATCCGAATCAGCAGTCGCCAACAAGTGAGATTTTGGGGCAAAGGCAATACTCCAGAAAAAGTCATTTTCACCCTGATTCCCAAACTGAGATGAAAGCGAGATTTGAGTAGGGCGAGGATTTCCTGGTTGACTGAGATCCCAATGCAGTAAGCGTTTGAATTGTCCCGTACTGATAAGTACTTTTTCGTCTGGACTTAAGGCGATCGCCCAGACTTGAAACTGAAAGGGAGCGGGGGGAGTAAACGGCTGCGGATTAGAGCCAGATTGACCGCGAGGCGGAATCTGCCACTTGCGCACAGTACCGCTACCATAACCGCTGTATAAATAGCGAGAATTTTGGGTGAATGCCAATGAGAGGACGCGATCGCCTGTTTTATCTTTGCTATCTTTCAGGCTATATTGCTTGCGTCCCGTATTCACATCCCACGCTTGAATCTCACCATTTTCTAAGCCAGCAAAAACTTGGTTATTATTCACTGGGATCAGTTCCAGCGCTCTCACAGCTTGTCCTAGTACTGCTAGTAACCCTTTGGATTCGGGTTTGCGACTACTACAAACCGTGTTTAAGAAATCCTCAGCCAATTCACCTTGGGGACGAAGCGTTTCTGGCTTGGCAAATAGCCAACTTGGGGCGGTTGTCCAACTGCGAATCGTACAATCGTCAGCGCCGCTCAAGACTAGGGGAAAACGACCGCTCGTACCGCTAAAGCGGACGACATTAACTGTAGCGAGATGGGAAATTGATGGTTGTAAGATGACAGCTAACAAAGCCGACAACAAAGCCAGCAAGATGAGAAGCAACCACGTTGGCACAATCGGAAACACTTTTAGCGTCAATACTTGAGTCGTTGGATCTGTGCTGCCTAATATCTGATTAGATAACCAGGCTTTAGCTTCAATCTGTAAGCGTTTAACCCGACCAATCCAAGGGCGTTTGACTTTTACGCTCAATTTTACTGATGTCTCTGTTGCCAATGGCAGATCTGCATTTTCAGGATCGACTTGGAACTGACAGGATTGACAATCTTTTCCCCGCAATTCGATCGCCACTTTTTGCAAGAGGTTACTGGCATTTTTAAACTGTAATTGAAATATGGCAATATTAGATAACCAGTGTCGCAGCTGGCTGCTCTTTGCTGGTAGCCGTTGCTGTGAGGGCTGTACCTCAAATTGCACAAATCCTACTGGTAAGACTTCTAAAATACCTGCGGTACTTACTGTCGCTCCTTCTCGATTTCTGGCAACGACTGTAAATGGATAGTCCTGGCTGGCGGCTTGACTAGCTCCAGGTGGACGGCATTGAAAGGAAATCTCTGCTTGCTGACCTGCTTCGAGCTGCAAGCGTCGTTCGGCAGTGCCGACTGTCCATGTGATGTCTATATCCTTCAAGTCTAGAACAACTTCAGTTGAACGCAATCCTAAGTTTTCCACCTCTACGGGAATGTCAATGGTATTGCGAGGATAAACTTGCAACCGTTGTCTGGGTAAAGTTACGCTTAATAAAGGTGCTTTTTCTCCTGGCTCTACGGTGAGGCGTAATACTAGCCTGCGTTCTGTTGCCAATTGTGGCGAAGAAACTTTGACCGTTAGATTGATATCGCCAACAAAATAGGCTATTGGCGAGGCTAAAATTTCTACCTGAAACTCAGTGCGATCGCCTGGTGGTTTAGCGGCAGAAACTTCAGGTGAGAGACGATACCAAGATTCTCGATCGCCTGCTGCGGCTAAAATTTCCAGTTCAAAAGCTGCAAATTGTTCGCTACGGTTGATCGCTACAACCCCAAAAGTAACGGGGTTTCCAGGTCGGAAGGTAAGGCTTTGCGTTGTCAGTTTGGCATCGATAACATGATTCATCATGATAGAAATTCCTTCCTGCCGTCATTGGCGATCGATAATCAACTTTTCAGAGTAGGAGCGTCCCTTCACTCTTAGACAATGCGATCGCTACTCGTGTCACAGCAGTCTCGCTACTCTGCATTGAGGGACTAGCACAAATTGCGTGTATTACCCCACGCATCAAGAATGGGAATGGAGTTCTAGTATTCGCACTAGTGGACGATCTTGCCATCCTTGGTTTCCAGTCGTATGTTGCTCCATAGCAGCTGCTGGCTGCATTAGATTCTCCTAATTCTATGTAGTTCGAGTGTATTGAGTTCCAATGCTTGACTTCTTTCAGATTCTTACGATGTTTTATCAGATTCTTATTAATCTGGAAACTAGTACGTAGTGCATCACCGTGACCAGCAACTCACAACCGATCGCTACCGCTTTAAATAACTTAATTTGACTGTATCGCTGCACAATGTAGGGTATGCTGACAGAGGTTGGCGATCGCGTGCCTTGTCGTGACTTGAAGCAGCAACATGACTCCTAGCAAGCAATGCGGATTCTGGAAGTTGGTGGGTGCAAGTTGCTTGGCAATGGCTTGCTGCATTGTTGTTTGTGAAGCTGGTGCTTTCGCCCAAATCGTAAGCGATCGCACGCTCCCAAACAGTTCTACTGTGACTGATTCCGGTAATACCAGCACGATTGAGGGCGGAACCTCTGCTGGAAGCAATTTGTTTCACTCTTTTGAGTCGTTTTCTCTCCCTACAGGCAATAGCGCCTATTTTAACAATGGCGCAGACATTACAAATATCTTTAGTCGGGTGACAGGGCGATCGGCTTCTAACATCGACGGTTTAATTCGCGCCAATGGTGGGGCAAACCTATTCTTGCTCAACCCCAATGGAATTATTTTTGGACGCAATGCCAGCCTGAATATTGGTGGTTCGTTTGTCGCCACAACAGCTGATGCAATTGGATTTGGCGATGGGTTTGAATTTAGCGCAAGAAATCCTCAATCTACACCTTTGTTAACTATTAATGTACCTATTGGTTTGCAATTTGGCAGCAATGCTGGAAGTGTTTCGATAAACGGGTCTAGTCTACAGGTAATTCCTGGTAGGAGTTTAGTACTTATTGGCGGCAATGTGAGTATAGATGGCGGGAAACTTGTAGCTCCTTCAGGACGCATGGTGTTGGGGGGAGTCGCAGGAGAAAACACCATCGGACTTTTTCCTATCGGAAATTTCTTTGATTTGAATTTTCCCCAAGGAGTTCCACAAGCGGATGTGTCTCTTACCAATCAAGCTGAAGTAAATGTACTTTCAAGTAGTGGAGGTAGTATAGCAGTCAATGCAGCGAACTTGAATATATCGGGGGGAAGCCAACTGCTGACAGGAATTTCAGGCATTGGCTCACCCAACACTCAGGCGGGAAATATTGAGATTAATACCACAGGGGCAGTAAACCTGGATGGGAGTACTATCTTCAATGTGGTGCAACCAACTGGTGTAGGTAGAGCTGGTGATATCATCATCAAAGCTGAGTCGCTTTCCGTCGCCAATGGGGGTGGCATCCAAGCGAGTACCTTTGGTCAGGGGAATGCAGGTAGCTTGAGAATAGACGCTCGCGATACCGTCTCTTTTAACAATGGTAGTGCTGTTTTTACCACTGTGGAACCAGGGGCGGTGGGGAATGGAAATGATATCCAGATTCAGGCGAGGTCGGTTTCGATCGCCAATGGCTCGTTTCTGACAGCGAGTACCCTAGGTAAAGGAAATGCGGGCAATGTGATTATTGAAGCTCGCGAGACTGTTCTATTCGATCGAGGAAATGCTAACAGTAGTGTGGGTATAGATGACTACCAATATCGTGTAGGAGAAGGCAATGGCGGCAATATTAGCATCACAACAGGCTCACTTGCGCTCGCCAATCAAGCGCAATTGCTTGCTAGCAGCTATGTGCCACAGGGAAATGCAGGCAATGTGAATATAGAAGCTCGCGATCGCATCTCCTTATCTAATGAGAGTTATATATTTAGCCAATTGGTAGGCGCAGCGGGTACTGCGGGTAACATCAACATCTCAACAGGTTCGCTGTGGGTCACTGATGGCTCAATTCTCAGTACTGACACCTTCGGAAACGGAAATGGCGGCAACATCAGCATAAAAGCGCGGGATACCGTCTCTTTTTTGACGGAGGGAGGTGCCTACAGCCTTGTACAGCCTTGGGCTGTGGGCAAAGGGGGCAATATTGACATGACTATCGGCTCTCTAGTTCTTGCTGATGGATCTTTTATAGCAGCAAGCACTTTGGGAACGGGAAATTCTGGCAATGTGACGATTACTGCTTCTGATTCTATTTCCTTAGATGGAGTGAATAAACAAGGATTCTCCGGTGGACTTTATAGCGAGACGGCAACACAAGACATAGGCGATGGAGGCAACATGAATATCAGTGCGCGATCGCTCAAAGTCACTAATGGCGCTCGCGTGGCTACTGATGCCAATGATGAAGCAACAGGAAGTGCTGGCAGTATAAACATTAATGCCACTGATTTTTTATCTTTTGACGGTGTAGGTAGTAATGGGGTTTCTAGTGGTGCATACAGTCGTGTGGAAACACAAGCGGCAGGCAATGCAAATGATATCAACATCACTACGCGATCGCTCTCCTTAACCAACGGTGCTGTAGTAACTGCTAGTACTCAAGGACGTGGAAATGCGGCAAGAATTAAGATTGCTGCCAGCGATTCCGTCTCGATCGATGGAGTAGGTAGCAATGGAGTGTATAGTGGGGTTTCCAACACTGTAGAAACACAAGCTGTCGGTAATGGGAACGACATTGACATTATCACTGGGACGCTTAAACTGACTAATGGTGCTGAACTGTCCAGTAGTAGTAAAGGGGATGGAACGGCTGGCAACTTACGAGTTAATGCTCGCTCCATCCGTCTAGACAACAACGCCTTACTCACTGCTAGTACACAAAGCACTCTTGTCGATCCCAACTCTGAGCAAGCCACAATTAACATTAACTCTCAAAATTTGTTCATCAGTCGCAATAGCAACATTTTCACCAACGCTGAAGGAGAAAATGTCAGTGGGGGCAACATTAACATTGACACCGATTTTCTCATTGCTTTTGAAAACAGTGACATCAGCGCCAATTCAGTGAATGCGCGTGGTGGCAATGTCGCGATTGATGCAACTGGTATCTTTGGGATTGAGGTGCGCGATCGCCCCACTCCCTTTAGCGATATCACCGCTACCGGAGCTAATTCAGCCTTGAGTGGCAACGTCCAACTGAATATCGAACAGGTGGAACTCAACCGTGGACTAGTTGAATTGCCCGCGCAAGTCGTGGATACTTCGGGTTTAATTGCCTCTAGCTGTCGAGCTGCCACCGAAGGCAGTTCTTTTACCATGACCGGACGTGGGGGATTGCCACCGACTCCCCAGCAAGAATTGGACGACGATCCAGTGTGGCGCGATCGGCGTTTGGTGAGAATGAGGGAGCAGGGAGCAGGGAGCAGGGAGCAGGGGGGACAAGGAAGACAAGGGAGACAAGGGGGACAAGGGAGAACAACCAACAACCAACTACCAATTACCAATTACCAACCCGTAGTAGAAGCAACAGGGTGGGCGATTGCTCCCAGCGGAGAGGTGATGCTGACGGCAGCTGCAGCTAATGATGTGTTGCAAAAAGCATTGAGACAACCAAGTAACTGCAACGGGCGGTAATCCTGCTATGTGGAAACGTCAAGGGAAAGCAGGGAAAAGAGAGCTGAGGAAGCTGAGGGAGCAAAACCTACTTTCTTTCCCGACTCCCGACTCCCGAACGCCAGTTGCGAGAGCGGGGGACACCCTACGGTCGGTTGCTACAACGGGGGGCGACGAAGTCCGCGATCGCGCCACCCCCGCAACGCACCGACCTCCCGCACGCAACTGGCTCCTCCCGACTCCCGACTCCCGATTTCCCAAAAAGATTAAATCCGTTTTCATCCACCTAGCCTTAGTAGGAGCGATCGCTGCTGTCTGTCTCCACGCGGGTACGATCTGGGCTTTGGGGGCGGATTTACCTGAAAACTCTAATTTCCACACAAATATCTCGTCCTTACCAAATATTCATGCTGCCGCTCCTACCGATCTAGTGCAACAGGGAGAGGAATTTTACCAGACAGAACAATTCTCAAAAGCGATCGCGGTTTGGCAACAGGCAACTGCAACCTTTGCAGAGCGAGGCGATTCATTGAATCAAGCCCTCGTCCTGAGTTCTCTTGCCACTGCTTTCGAGCAGTTGGGACAATGGACGCAGGCAAACGCGGCAATTGAAAAAGCGATCGCGCTACTCGATCCCCAGCCACCTACGGCAAACGCTAGCCAAATTCTCGCTCAAGCCCTGACTATTCGAGGAAACTTGCAATTGAGTCAAGGGCAAGCGTCACAAGCTTTAGAAACTTGGCAACGAGCGGAAGCCACTTACCGCAAAGTAGGAGATGAGATCGGCATATCCGGCAGCCAAATGAATCAAGCCAGAGCTTTGCAAGCGCAAGGACTAGCTCGACGCGCCGCCACCCTTTTAGCGCAGGTGGAACAAACCTTACAAACTCAACCCGATTCGCTCCTCAAAGTTACGGGTTTACGCAACCTGGGTAAAATTCTCCGGTTAGTTGGCAATCTCGATCGCTCCCATGCCATCTTGCAGCAAAGCTTGACTATGGCTGAAAGAATGCGCGATCAAAAGCAAGTGCCGTTGCAGGAATCTAATGCTTCGATTAGTGGCATTCTACTCAGCCTGGGTAACACCGCCCGCACTCAAGTAGAAACGAACAGCGCCTTGAAATATTATCGCCAATCGACAGCAATTGCCCCCACGAGCGCGACTAAACTTCAAGCCCAGCTCATGGAATTAAGCTTGCTCGTCGAGCAAGAGCGATCGGTAGAGGCACGATCTTTATTGCCCCGAATCCAGTCCCAACTTACCGATCTCCCTCCTAGTCAAGTCGGAATTTATGCCCGAATTCATTTAGCTCAAGCGTTGATGAAATTGGGGAGCAGGGGAAAGAGAGCTGAGGAGGCTTATGATGCTGAGGGAGCTGAGGGAGCAAAACCGACTTCCGACTCCCGACTCCCGACTCCCCGATCGATCGCTCAGCTTCTATCAACTGCAATTGGGCAAGCTAGAAGTTTAAGCGATCGCCGTGCCGAGTCGTATGCTTTGGGTACTTTGGGGAGTCTTTACGAGCAGAACCAACAGTGGAACGAGGCGCAAACACTGACTGGGCAAGCACTGCTCCTAGCTCAAGCAATTGATGCACCGGATATTACCTATCAGTGGCAGTGGCAGCTAGGACGACTGTTGAAAGCACAGTCTGGGAGCGATCGCTCTATTGGGGCGGCAATAGCGGCATATACGGAAGCTATCAATACCCTCCAATCCCTTCGCAGCGATCTAGCGGCGATCGCTCCAGAAGTCCAGTTCTCTTTTCGCGAGAGTGTCGAACCTGTCTATCGACAATTCGCTGAGTTACTGTTGCAATCTCCGCAAGGTAGCACACCTAGTCAGAATCATCTCCAACAAGCACGGCAGGCGATCGAATCGCTTCAGCTGGCGGAACTAGATAACTTTTTTCGGGAAGCTTGTTTAGAGGCGAGATCGGTGCAGGTTGACCAAATTAATCCTCACACAGCAGTTATTTATCCGATTATTTTACCTAATCGTCTCGCTGTCATTCTTGCCTTACCTAAACAACCCTTGAGTTATTATGAAACACCTTTACCGCAAGCCGAAATCGAGCGCATTATAGATAGAATGCGGCAATCCCTCAGAGCTACTTCTTTTACACAAGAACGGCTGCCGATCGCCCAACGTCTATATGACTTACTCCTACGTCCAGCACAAGCAAAGCTAGCAGCTAGTAAGATCGCCAACCTAGTGTTTGTGCTAGATGGTTCTCTGCAAAATTTGCCAATGGCAGCACTCTACGACGGTCAGCATTATCTGATCGAAAATTACAGCATTGCCTTAGCTCCAGGTTTACAACTGCTGCCACCCCAATCGTTAGAACGCCAACAGCTAAAAGCATTAGTCGGGGGCTTGAGTCAGCCCCGTCGAGGATTTTCTGCTTTACCAGAAGTTGTATCCGAAGTCAATAAGATTACATCCCAAGTGCCGACAAAGATTCTCCTCGACCAAACTTTTACCAATACGACATTGCAGCATCAAATTGATTCATCTCCTTTTTCAGTCGTTCATCTAGCAACCCACGGTCAGTTTAGTTCTAAGGCTGAGGATACCTTTTTTCTAACTTGGGACGGGCAGGTGAATGTCAAACAATTAGATCGGCTGCTGAGAGCCAGGGAAGAAGGCGACAGCCCAATTGAATTGCTGGTGCTGAGTGCCTGTCAAACAGCTACAGGCGATCGCCGCGCCGCTTTAGGTATGGCTGGCGTTGCCCTGCGAGCCGGAGCGCGTAGTACACTAGCATCGCTGTGGTCGGTCAGCGATCGCTCCACCACATCGCTCATGGTTGAGTTCTACCGAGAACTAGGCAAGCCAGGAGTGTCAAAAGCTGAAGCCGTGCGTCGCTCTCAGCTATCCCTATTAAAACAGTCCCAGTACCAGCATCCGTATTACTGGGCTGCATTTGTGCTTTTGGGAAATTGGCTTTAGATCGGTGTAGAGATATTACATATAACGTCTCTACACCGATCTCTGAAAGCGGTATGCTAATGTTAGGAGTTTTGTTACAAAGCTTGCGATCGCGAGATCCAGAGGTATTTATGAAAGCCTTTTTGCATTCTGCCTCCGTGTCGATCGCGCTGGCTCTAGAATTAGCAATCACTCCAGTCTTTGTAGAAACAGCAATAGCTCAGTCTAATACTCCCAAAGGCGACGCTCGCCGCGATCGCACTGAAGATCGATTACCACTACCACCCCAAAATCCTAATAGCACGACTGGCGGAGGTCGGCGCGATCGCAGTGCGTGTCGTCAAGATCCACAGAATTCTGCCCAGTTGCTGACTGCTTTGAGTCCAACTACCAAACCTGGTTTAACCCTAGCAGAACGTCCGACATTTCTCGTTTACGTGCCGCAAACATCCGCTCGGTCTGTAGAATTTAGCCTGCTCGACTCCAACAATCGCGGGATCTATCAAACAACCTTTGCCCTAACCAAAACTTCTGGTCTAGTCAGTTTTACCTTACCACCTGACGCACCACCCTTAGAAGCGGACAAAGATTACATTTGGTCTTTTGCGCTAATTTGCGATCGCCAAAACCGACTGGAAGACCGATTTATCACTGGAAAAGTGCGACGCATCAGTCTCGATCCATCCCTCACTAAAATCGAATCAGCAGCACCGAAGCAGCGCCTTGCTGCGTATCAAAAAGCTGGCATTTGGTATGAAACACTCTCTACCTTAGTCGAACTACAACGCTTCCAACCAAACGATTCCAACTTGAGGGCAGCTTGGCAAGAAGTTTTACAATCTGGCGGATTAAACGACGACATCGCCAATAAATTCAAATAATTCTAGCTATGTGGGCAATCCTAAAACAGCAAATTTGGCAATGGCATGGAGTATCGATCGCAGCTCCTTGTGTCGCTGGAATAGTCGTTGCTCTGCGCTTGATCGGAGCAATGCAACTATTGGAATTGGTGACGCTGGATGAATTTTTTCGTCTCCGTCCTGCTGAACCTGCCGATCCTCGAATTGTCATCGTGACGATTGACGAATCGGATATCAAAACATTAAGACATTGGCCCATGTCAGATGCCGTATTGGCTCGCTTGCTGTTGTTGCTCAAACAACAGCAACCTAAAGTTATTGGACTCGATTTGTATCGAGATTTACCAGTAGAGCCTGGTCATCGGGAATTGGTTAAAGTCTTTACTTCGACACCAAACTTGATTGGGATCGAGAAAGTTGTAAAAAGTGCTGGCAGTGAAGCAGTTGCAGCACCACCCGTCTTGAAACGGCTCGGTCAAGTTAGCGCCGTCGATTTCGTGTTGGATATAGATGGCAAACTCCGGCGTAGTATACTGAATTTGAGAACTGGGGACGATCGCCCGATTTTAAGTTTGGGAGCCGCACTGGCTTTTAAGTATCTTGCTACTCAAGGCATTACCCCTCAAGTCGTCGATCGCAGCAAGAGACAGTTAAGGTTAGGTCGAGCGACGTTCGCCCCTTTACAGGCTCAGGACGGCGGTTATATCGGTGCTGATGTGGGGGGCTACCAGATTTTGTCAAATCCTCGCAGACTGCGGCATGGTTTCCGCACGATTTCATTAACCCAAGTTTTACAGGGACGGATGCCCCCAGATCTGGTGCGCGATCGCATCGTCTCGATCGGTGTGAAGGCTGAAAGCGTCAGAGACAGCTTTTACACCGCCTTTTCAACTAGCCCAGACACGGCGATTGCTGGGGTTGAAGTTCACGCCCAACTGACTAGCGAACTGTTGAGTGCAGCTTTAGACGGGCGACCTTTACTTCGGACTTGGGCTGAGCCGTTAGAGTGGTTGTGGATTTTGCTCTGGGCGGGAATTGGTGCGGCGATCGGCTGGAAATCGCCATCTCCTCAATGGACGACAATAGGTGTTTTGCTTGGCGGGATGCTACTTTTAGGTGGCGCATACCTGCTGTTTTTAGTTGGCTGGTGGTTAATTGCGATCCCGCCGCTATTTGCCTTAGTCGGAGCAGCGATCGCTAGTAGCGGCTACCTGCTTTGGCAAAACCTAAAACTATCTCACCAACAATTAGAAGATTACGCCCAAACGCTAGAACAAAACATCGCCGCACGCACTTTGGAATTAGCGCGGGAAAAAGAACTTTTGCAAACAATTGTCGATCGCATTCCCGTCATGGTGTTGCTCTACGATGCTAATGGACGATTACAATTCGTCAATCGAGAAGTAAAACGTCTTGTAGGTTGGTCTGCGGCAGACTTTGCCAACAATAACTTCATGATAGAATGCTTTCCCAATCCAGAACAGCGCCAGTTAGTTATAGCTCACAAGATGGCAGCGACAGGAAAATGGCTGGATGTAGAAATTAAAACAAAAGACAATCGCTATCTGGATACGAGTTGGGCAAACATTCGGCTCAGCAACGGGATGAGTATTGGCATCGGGCAGGATATTAGCGATCGCAAACGTGCCGAGGAAGCGATCGTTTTAGAAGAACGCAACCGCATGGCGCGAGAAATCCATGACACCTTGGCACAAGCTTTCACTGGCATTCTGATCCATGTCAGGACTGCTTCAAATAAATTATCCACAAATCCTCCTGATGCCGTCCAAGTATATCTGGAAACTGTAGGCGATCTAGCTCGAACTGGACTTGCAGAGGCACGGCGCTCGGTAGAAGCACTCCGCCGCCCCTACTTGCTGGAAAACAATAACTTGCACAGTGCGCTCAACCGTCTGGCGACACAAATGGGATCGTCCTCTAACACGCAAATTGTTTGCCACGCGATCGATACGCCATATCCCCTACCTGCTGAGGTTGAGAATAATCTGTTACGGATCGGGCAGGAAGCATTAACCAATGCTCTCAAATATGCCCAAGCAAGCGAAATTCGGATCGAGCTAATTTACGAATCAACACGATGTCTTTTGCAGATCGAAGATAATGGACGAGGGTTTGCGATCGACAGCCATCCCAGTAGCAACGGCTTTGGTTTGCGGGGAATGGCAGAACGTGCCGATCGCATTGGAGCGCAATTACAGATCCAAAGCACGCCAGGAGGGGGAACTTCCGTAATTGTGTCGGTGAGTCGAGAGAAGTCATCATGAAACAGTCCAGCAAAATTCGCCTCCTGGTGGTTGACGATCATCCTGTCGTGCGCCAAGGCTTAGTCGGAATGCTAGAGGAAGCCCCAGACATCACCGTTGTCGGGCAAGCTAGCAACGGGCGCGAGGCGATAGAAATCTTTCGCCAACAACAGCCCGATCTCACCCTGATGGATTTGCGGATGCCCAAAATGGACGGCGTTGCTGCTATTACTGCGATCTGTAGCGAGTTCGATCGCGCCCGAATTGTCATCCTCAGCACTTATGACAGTGACGAGGATATTTATCGCGGACTGCGGGCAGGGGCAAAGGGCTATTTACTCAAGGATGCCGAACCAAAAGAACTACTGGCAGCTATACGTACTGTTTGCAGGGGTCAACAGTACATCCCGCCCACAGTGGGAGCCAAACTCGTGCAGCGCATGACTAGCCCAGAATTGAGCGATCGCGAATTGGAGGTACTCCAGCTGATCGCCACGGGCAAGAGTACCCCAGAAATTAGCAAGATGCTGCACATCACCGATCGCACTGTCAATTTTCACATCAACCATATTTTGAGCAAGTTGGGAGTTAATGACCGAACGCAGGCGATCCTTATCGGACTGCGGCGAGGGATTGTCACTTTGTAACTCAATACTTCTCGATTAGATCGTACAGCCATTGGAGATCCCCTTTAAAAAGGGGAAACTAGGTCGTGTCTTAGCCCCCCAACCCCCCGATGAATTGGGGGGATCGAATCAAAACCTGCGAAGTATTAACTTTATAATCCGTTAGTTGTAACACGTACCTGTCAAAAATATCAGCTCCAAATCTGAAATTCTTCTCAGCGACAAAATTCTATCTATTTTCTAAAGTGAGAACATCGAGGCGTTTAACTACCGTCACGAGTTATTCAAAATTTAGAAAATAAGTCCTTATGAACTTCCTTATAAATAAACCAATCGATCGCAATAGGCTACTCGTGCCACCAATCGCTAAAGATAACGGAAGCTTATCCCATGCCCAATTGCAACCAGCGATCGATTATATTCACGCTCACCTTGACCGAGATTTATCACTGCTTGAAATTGCTAAAGTCATCAATATTAGCCCGACTTATTTTGCTAGTTTGTTCAAACGCACTACAGGGATTTCACCGCATCAGTACGTGATTCAACAGCGGGTAAAGCGAGCAAAGCTGCTGCTTTCAAAAACTGATTTGGCGATTGCTAACATTGCAATACAAGTGGGTTTCTCCAGTCAAAGCCACCTCACGCAACAATTTAAACGTCTCACGGGAATGACACCAAAACAGGTTCGCCAAAACCAGATTAGATCGGCGGCGTACTCATTCCTGGTTTTTCGGTACGGGGTCTTTGGTTCTCAGATTAATAGGAATCTGATAAAACGTTGTAAGAATTTGAAAGAAGTCGAGCCTTGGAACTCAATACACTCTATTTATTAACTTACTGACTTACTGACTTACTGACTTACTGACTTACTACACAATTTCACTATTTAGCAAAATAGAAAGGTTGTCTCATGAATAGTCGTGATACTTTTCTATCCTGGAAATCTAGCATAGCTACTAGTGAAACTGCAATCTCCAAATCCGAGCCAAAGATTGAATCCATCCATGACTCAGCTAACGATCTAAAGTCTAATCGAAATAAGCTAACTGCTAAATGGGTAATGGAAGACGGAAAGTTGGTTTGTCACTGGATAAAAAGAGAGTAAAAATGGCATTTGTTTCTGTTACTCGTTTGAAATTGCGTTCTTGGCGCTACTTACCTCCTTTTCTTCGGCATTCAACCGCGAGCATTTATCAAGCAAAAGCCGCTAGAGGCAATCTTCAGGTGACAACTCAAAGACACGGGCGAGACTTCTGGAGGCTAACAGTTTGGGAAGACGAAGCAGTGATGATGGATTTCATGCGATCGGCAGCGCATCGGGACGCAATGCCAAAGATCTCAGAGTTGAGCGAGTCAGCCTCTACCGTCTATTGGCAGCAAGAAAGTACTAAATTGCCCAATTGGAACGAAGCAGAACACATCTTGTGGGAGAAGGGAAGACATACTACGTTTGACGGACAAACGCCTATATCGCAGTAGGAAGCTGATGATTTCAATATTCTATTTAGTCTCGATTGTAAAACATTTTACAAGCATTTTTATTGAGCCAATGCAAGCAATTTTTACTCAAGCGATTGGATTAGTTTTGGCAGAAAATCAGCGCGTCTTGCATACAATCGCTTATCCAAAAGTCGAACAACTGGCGCAGAAAATTGTAGACGCAGAGCGAATCTTTGTCATGGGTGAAGGTCGTAGCGGCTTGGTAATCCGAATGGCAGCAATGCGACTGATGCATTTGGGTTGCCAAGTCTACGTCGTAGGTGAAACAACGACACCATCGATTCGATCCACCGATTTGCTCATCGCTTGTTCTGGATCGGGCAGTACTGAAACTGTGTGTGCGATCGCGGCTCAAGCAAAGGCAGTTGGAGCATACCTTGTCGGAGTAACGGTTAACAAGCAATCTTTTTTAGGGCAACTCGTCGATCTGACCATTGAACTAGCAGCGGCGACAAAACAAGATTTTGACAACGGCGCATCGCAGCAATTTGCCGGTTCTTTATTTGAGCAATCAACTCTACTATTTTTTGATGCTCTGTTCCATGTTCTGTCGCAAATGCTCAACAAAAATGCTCAGTTACTCCTAGCTTCGCACGCCAATTTAGAGTAATGTTTTGCCCTCGATTGGATCAAATAATATCGCCAACAAAATAATACCATGAAACCTTATCTTTGGATCGCTTACGATTACACCTCTACGTCACAATGCTTAGCAATGTTGGATACAATTCTGGAAAAGCACCCAGATCGAGACATTATTCATGAAATCGGTAGACCGACGCTGCTTCATGCGGCGCTAGAGGGAGTGAGTATCGTTACAGAATTTCGCAAACGATTGAACAATCGTCAAATGCTCGTAGCTGACTTTAAAGGCTTTGATGTTCCCTATAGTGCAGAAGGTAGTTATTACTATGCGGCTGGAGTCGATTTAATTACAGTCATGGCAGCGGCTCCAAATGAAGCGATTCAAGAAGCGATTGTGGGTGCAAACGTTCATCAGAAACTCGTTGCCTTCGATCTAATGACTTACCAAGATGAAAATTGGAAAGTTACGAGAGCGCAGGAGTTAGCAAATTTGGGAGCGAGCTTAGTCAGTTGTCATACAGGTTGGAACGAACAAGCGGCTGGAAAGAACCCACTCGCACTGATTGAAAAGGTTTGTCAACAACTAAAAGATACCTCTACTCAGGTCATCCCAATGGGAGGACTCAAGCCCAGTAGTATAGAAGAATTGAAACCGTATGCTAAGCAGATTTTCGCGATCGCTGTTGGCAGTGCGATTACCAGAAGCAACGATCCCAACGCGGCGATCGCCCAGTTCCAACTTGAAATCGATCGGTTAAGTTCCCGTCCACTTTCTAATGCTCCGTGGGCAGCGCTCGAACGATAAAAAGCAAGTTGCATTCCATACTAGGATGAGAAAAATTTATGCTCGATCGCTCTTTAAATCGTCGTCGCTTTCTGCAAAATGCTGCCCTATTCTCAACTGGGTTAGTCACTTCATTAGCCTATCAGAAGAAAGCTGTTGCTATCGACCCGTCAGCGCCAGTTGAATACATCGTAGTTGGTTCCGGTGCGGGTGGCGGTCCTCTCGCTGTCAATTTGGCAAAGGCAGGTCACAAAGTCGTTTTGATCGAAGCAGGTAGCGATGGTGAAGGCGACGATCTGATTCAAGTGCCATTATTCAGCCCGCTCGTCGGCGAAGATCCAAGAGTGAGATGGGATTACTTCGTGCGACAGTATGCAGACGAATCACGTCAAAAGCGCAATAGTAAGTATGTTGCTGACCGAGGCGGGGTATTGTATCCGCGCGCTGGTACGCTGGGCGGATGCACCGTGCATAATTTGATGATTACGATTTATCCCAATAACAGTGATTGGGATGCGATCGCCGAGCTAACTGGCGATCCTAGCTGGAAAGCCGAGAATATGCGCAAGTACTTCGAGCGCCTGGAGCAGAACCGCTATGTCGAGCGATCGGTAGGCACGGACAACCCAACACGTCATGGATTTGATGGCTGGCTGACAACCGAGATTACCGATCCGGCACTGTTTGCTCAGGATAGTAACATGAAGCGGATTTTGCTATCTGCCGAGCGTGAAGCGGGAGCCAAAAACCTGCTTGACAAATTCTTCCGCCAGGAACTCGACCCTAATTCTTGGGAAGTTACCCTCAAGGATGCCGAAGGACTCTACAATATTCCGCAAGCAACTCGTAACGGTCGGCGGCGTGGTCCTCGCGATTTAATTAGAGAAACTGCCGCCGCGCTACCAAATAATCTAATTGTGAAAACTAACACCCTAGTCACTCGCGTGATTTTCCGTGGCAAGGATGCAGTTGGTGTTGAGTACCTTGAGGGCGCTCATCTTTATCGCGCCGATCCGCAGGCTCCGCTCGATGGAGCGGAACCTGGATCTAGAAAGGTAATGTATGCTGCTCGCGAAACGATCTTGGCAGCAGGAGCTTTTAACAGTCCACAAATTCTCAAACTCTCCGGCATTGGTCCAGCAGATGAACTGCGTCAACATGGGATCGAGCAAATCGTTAATCTTCCAGGTGTTGGCGAGAACTTGCAAGACCGCTATGAAGTCGGTGTGATAACGCAGATGAATTCGGATTTTAATCTCACTCAGAACTGTACTCCAGGAAAACCGTCAGATCCTTGTATGGCTCAGTTTGAGCAGGGTAAGGGGATCTACACAAACAACGCCACGTTCGCCGGTCATATTCGCAAGTCCGATCCAGCTAGACCTGTTCCCGACCTGTTCATCTTTGGTTTGCCTGTACCCTACCAAGGCTATTATCCTGGTTGGTCTAAGCCCCTTTCAAAAGTAGAAAACCAATTTAGCTGGACTGTGCTGAAAGCGCACACGCGCAATCGCGCCGGAACCGTAAAACTACGCTCATCTGACCCACGGGATACTCCCGAAATCAACTTCCATTACTTTACCGAAGGCAGCGACATTGAAGGCGAGGATTTGGCATCTGTTGTGAATGGAGTAGAATTCGTGCGTCGCATGAACGCGCATATTGCAGATATCTCAAAAGAGGTGATTCCAGGTTCGACGGTGCGATCGCGTGAAGAGATTGGCAAATTTGCAGAGGCTGAGGCATGGGGTCATCATGCTTCATGCACGAACAAAATAGGTCCAAAAAGCGATCCTATGGCTGTGGTTGATAGTGAGTTTCGCGTTCACGGTGTACGTAATCTGCGCGTTGTAGATGCTTCAGTCTTCCCCCGCGTTCCTGGCTACTTTATCGTCACACCAATCTACATGATTAGTGAAAAAGCAAGTGACGTTATCTTAGCCAGCGCCAAAAGTCAAAGGATCTTGCCTGTCTATGAAAAAAGGAGAAAAACATGAAACTTTGTAAACCGATCGCAATGGCTACGCTCATAATTATGGGACTGAATGGTCAAAGCGTCCTCGCAGACAATAAAAGAGCAATTCCCATCGTTGGTCTATGGGTGAATGGCACTAAGATAAGCTCTAAGCTATATCCCATATGTATTACAGCCATTCATGCTCTGAAGCAGTAAACGGGTAGGTGCGCTCGCTCACTTCTAGCAGGTACTGTGGAATGGATGCGATAACGGTGGAGGGGTTGTCCAAAATTTTCTTTAGATAGGAAAAGGTATTACAGTTGTATTTAAGCAGAGGAAAGACCAGCTCGTTTTTGAAAATGCCAGTAACGCGCAGTCGCGTTCTGGGGCACGTCGCCAATAAGACCACTGTAAAATGTGTTCGAGACACCAAACCGTAGGAAATAAGAGTCTAGATACCCATCGCTTCATCTGCCAAATACTTAGATGGATAATAAAC
>NZ_JACJQX010000041.1:0-59620 GCF_014696895.1 Chroococcidiopsis sp. [FACHB-1243]
GTTGACTCTCAAGGACATGCGATTGGCACATGGGCAGACATCCTCAACCGCGCTAACCTGGGTATGGAAGTAATGCACGAGCGCAATGCTCACAACTTCCCCCTCGACTTAGCTGCTGTCGAAGCTCCTTCCCTCAATGGCTAATTCGCCCTTCTAACGAAAAAGCGCCTCCCCGAAAAGGGGGGCGCTTTTTGCATTACATATACTCTCTTACCACATAAGTAATAAATACCTGCATATGTATTGCTTAGGTGTAGTGCTTAGGAGGGCAGACAAAATGCTATAAATACTCTGGTAGCAGTTTAGGGAGAAAGAGAGAGTATGGGGCTTTTGCCAGCTGGCAAACGTCAGGAGATAACTCAATTTTTAGGTGTTGGCATCGTGTTTTTTACAATCTCTGCGATCGCCCACTCTGCCTTAGCTTTACCACCACCTGAAGATACACCAGAAGAAGTCTTGCGGACGGAAATCTTTCTCACAGCGCGATCGCCTGTGGATGGCAAATCTCTAACTGCTGCCCAATACGCTCAATTACAAGCTAAATTACAAACCCGTCCCGCACCACCCACATTGAACTCTCAAGTCCGAGAAATCGTTTTTCTACTCCAACTGCGAAAGGCAATTCGGACTTTTTTACCTTTTTTGCCTATTTGAGGGAGTAGGGAGCAGGGAGCAGGGAGCAGCGAACATTTATCAGTAGAGAGTGGCTGGTGGCTGGTGGCTAGTGACTAGTGACTAGTGACTAGAATTGCTCCCTTTACCGCTCTGCTTCCTTATCTCCCTTGTCCTCTCTGCTCCCCAAAGTCTTACCTATGGTTGAGACAAAATCTGACTAAATACCGTTGCTTTGCTTGCTCATTTGCAAATAAATGTAAAGAGTGTGTATAAGTATGACGAGAGGAGTTTAGTAAATTTATTCCAGGTAGGTAGCTGCATGTCTATGACCACCATTGCACCAGAACAGGTAGATCGAATTATTTGGAACCAGCATCAAGATCCTTTTGAAGTGCTAGGCGCTCATTCCGTGGAACATGAAGGCAAAACCGTCTGGGCAGTGCGAGCATACTTACCAAATGCGAGTGCGGCGTGGGTGGTACTGCCAGAGGAAAGAAAAGAATTTCCGATGGAGACAGTGCATCATCCTCACTTTTTTGAATGCACGCTCGATCTTCCCGAACTAGCAAACTATCAGTTGCGGATTTTGGAGGGAGAACGCGAGCGTGTGATTTACGACCCCTACGCCTTTCGCTCTCCCCGCTTAACAGATTTTGATCTGCATCTATTTGCGGAAGGCAATCACCACCGCATTTATGAAAAACTAGGAGCGCACGCAACAGAAATTAACGGTGTCCAAGGCGTTTATTTCGCTGTTTGGGCTCCGAACGCGCGCAACGTGTCAGTTATTGGGGATTTTAATCATTGGGACGGACGCAAGCACCAGATGCGCAAAGGTGCTACAGGAGTATGGGAAATATTTATTCCCGAACTCAAAGTCGGCGATCGCTATAAATATGAAATAAAAAATAACGATGGTCACATCTACGAAAAGTCTGACCCTTATGGCTATCAGCAAGAACCCCGACCCAAAACCGCATCCATTGTCACAGACTTAGACGCTTATAAATGGAGCGATTTGGCATGGATGGAAAAACGCCGCCATACCGACCCCCTAACGCAGCCAATTTCCGTTTATGAAGTCCATCTAGGTTCGTGGTTGCACGCCTCCTCTGCCGAACCCCCCAAGTTGCCTAATGGGGAGACAGAACCCGTCGTCATTGTCTCGGAACTCAAACCGGGGGCGCGTTTTCTCACCTACCGAGAACTTGGCGATCGCCTGATTCCCTACGTAAAAGATTTAGGATACACCCATATTGAATTATTACCAATTGCAGAGCATCCCTTTGACGGCTCTTGGGGATATCAAGTCACTGGCTATTATGCTTGTACGTCCCGCTATGGCACGCCAGAAGACTTCATGTATTTTGTTGACCAATGCCACCAAAACGGTATTGGGGTAATTGTTGATTGGGTTCCAGGTCATTTTCCTAAAGATGGACACGGGTTAGCATTCTTTGATGGGACTCACCTCTACGAACACGCCGATCCGCGCAAGGGAGAACACAAAGAATGGGGAACTTTAGTATTCAACTACAACCGCAACGAAGTAAGAAACTTCTTGGTTGCCAATGCCTTGTTCTGGTTTGATAAGTATCACATCGACGGAATTCGGGTAGATGCCGTTGCCTCAATGCTTTACCTAAACTATTGCCGCAAAGAAGGGGAATGGTTGCCAAATCAGTATGGTGGCACGGAAAATTTAGAGGCAGCAGAGTTCCTGCGACAAACAAATCACGTTATTTTTAGTTATTTTCCTGGTATCGTCTCCATCGCGGAAGAATCTACCGCTTGGCCTATGGTATCTTGGCCAACGTATATGGGCGGATTAGGCTTTAATCTCAAGTGGAACATGGGCTGGATGCACGATATGCTGGATTACTTCAGCATGGACCCTTGGTTCCGCCAGTTCCACCAAAATAACATCACTTTCAGCATGTGGTATCACCACAGCGAAAATTACATGTTGGCTCTATCCCACGATGAAGTCGTACATGGCAAAAGTAATATCATCGGCAAAATGCCAGGGGATAGGTGGCAGAAATTCGCCAACGTCCGCTGCTTGTTTACCTTCATGTTCGTTCACCCCGGCAAAAAAACCATGTTTATGAGCATGGAGTTTGGACAGTGGAGCGAGTGGAACGTCTGGGGTGACTTAGAGTGGCAGTTGTTGCAATATGAATCACACCAACAGCTCAAGCAGTTTTTCAAAGATCTAAACCACACATATCGCTCTGAACCAGCTTTGTACAGCCAAGATTTTGCTGAAGCGGGGTTTGAGTGGATCGATTGCAGCGACAATCGCCATAGCGTAGTTGCGTTAATTCGTCGCGCCAAAGATTCAGAAGATTTTGCGATCGCAGTTTGTAACTTTACTCCTCAACCGCATTCTCACTACAGAATTGGCGTACCCGAACCAGGGTTTTACCAAGAGTTATTTAATAGCGATTCCCGCGAGTACGGCGGTAGCAACATGGGTAACTTAGGTGGCAAATGGACGGATGAATGGCAATACCACAATCATCCCTATTCCATCGATCTCTGTTTACCTCCCTTGGGCGTGCTAATTTTGAAGCTCAATCGGGAAAAAACAGCAGAGGCGATGGGTAAGTAAAAAGTCAAAAGTAAAAAGTCAAAAGTTAAAACTCATGGCAACTAACGATCGATTACCACAAATGACAAATGACAATTGAAAAATGACGTTTAATTCAGACAATTTTCATCGCTAGCCGATCGGATTGTACCCAGAAGAGTGGAGACTTTCACACAACTCCAGCGCTGTCCGCCGTTACGAGTGGCGATCGCAATTTTTCCTAACGGACTATTTGCTTCTCCGCGATAGTTAAATTGCATTCGCCATAAATTATGAGTTGGATCGAATTCTAAAGTCGTGCCATCGGGATCGTTGGCATTCACAATTGGATCGACGATGCGAACCGCTGCATCTAAGTTTTGCCAAGTTACAGCAGTCAGGTTTGTACTTGCTGGCAGAACGATCCACTGTGCTACGCCGTTATGTTCGCGAAAGCTGACTTGCCATATTACTTTATCTCGCCTAGCATTACTTTGTGCTGCCTGTAAAGAGCGCAAAATTTGGTCTTGAGCAACACTCAAACGGCGACCGTCAACAAAAGCCACCCAACTAGGAGCCGCGATCGCGCTTAAAACTCCGATAATAATGACTACAACGATGAGTTCGATCAGGGTAAATCCTCGATTCCCCCTCTCTCCCCTATCTTCAATGGAGATTCTAAGAGGAACGCGATCTGTAGGGGCGCGCAGCTGTGCGCCCCTACGAAAAATCGATGGGTGTAAAATTGACTTGGTAATTTTATTCATAACAAATTGCCACTAAAAGTTAGAGCTAGTCGTACCGCGACTTTTTACTTGTATGTTTAAACTAGGAAAATAACTAGCCTGAGTGTCACTATAAACAGCATTTTGCTCCAAACGTATTAACGCACTTCCTCTCAAATAAACTTGAGCTAAATTGCGTGATGCATCTACACAAGCATAAAAACTATTTATTTGTAAAGGATTAGCAAGTTGAGTATTATCAGGAACGAGTTGAGCATCAGAAGAAATATTTTGACAATCTAACTGTTTTGGCGTGCGATCGCTCGGACTTGGATCGACATAATCTACTAAAACTTCAATCGGATTTACTTGAGAATTGTAAGCTGTATCTGCCTTTTCCCAAGCATTCATTTTTTCCTTAAGAGTTCCCGCTTGAGAAAGATTAAATAATTGAAAACCAGGAGCGGGATTTGTCAGATAATTTCGCGAATTGCTAGTATCTCTAATCCCATCTTGTAATTCGAGTCTACCAATTCTTGCCGCTCCAGACCAAGCAGGATTATTATCTTTAATCAAGTAATAAATGACTAAAGAATAAACAAAATAATCTCTTTGACTACAAGCATCAGTTCTAGGCAACTTAGTCAAGCACCCAACTGTAGTTGTCACTCCATCTATATTAGTCACAGGACGATCTTGAGCTAAAAAAGTAGGCTTCCAAAACACAAGTACGGGGACTTTATCTCTTTCTCTAGCATGAGGTAATTGGTCTGCGATCGCCTGTATGCCATCAGCATCATAAATATAAATAGCTTCCTGTAAATCCCTAGAAATATAATCAAGTGCCAACTGTATTTCTTGTTCGCTACTAGACTTTGCCTGTTCTCTCCGCTCAGAAGTCAACATATTCGTCATAAAAGACAACAGCGAACTCAAAACAATCGAAGAAATAACAATCGACACCAAAAGCTCAATCAAGGTAAAACCATTGCAACCCAATCCTCTTCTTTTCTTTTGTTTTCTTTCTTTGCGCCTCTGCGCCTTTGCGCGACAAAAATCCAAAAATCTATGAATCATACATACAAAATAAAAGAGGAAATCTTTTAACTTTCGTACGGGCGGGTTTACCAGAAATATTTGTTGGAAGCAGAGATACTTCGTGAACCCGCCCCTACAACTTTCAACTCACTCACACCCAAGGCGATCGCAAAAATCATTAATACTTGATTCATTTGCAGCAATTTCTGTAGCTGTTTCAACCAATGGTGTTTTGAAATTACCCAACCCCCCCGAAAAAGTCAACTGCGTCCTTTGAGTATTAGCATCACTCGCAACCAAAGGTGACAGATCGCTAAAACCAGCAGCACGATAAACCCGAATCCCCAATATATAAGCTTTATCCATAGATCGATCCTCAGAACTGGCGCTGCGAAAAGCCTGAATCACCAAATCTTGTCCGCTATCGCTACTACAACCGCCACCATCTAAATCGAAACAATATAAACTTGATGTCGTATTATTCCAGCAATAAGAATTACCAACTGTAACATTCGTACAACGCAAACCACCAGAAGTAGAAGGAGGAGCTGTAGCAACAAATTGTTCGCGTTGAGAATTAAAATTTTTGTTACTATCGACTTCATTTAAGATAACTATATGCTGTGGTGGTGCAATCGTTCCCGCCTTAACTCCAGCAATATAGGTTTTTGTTGCTTGAGTTGCTAATTCTATTCGCCTTGCTTGCAGCCGATTACCAACAGCAAGGACAAACACAGGCGCGATCGCGGTCATCAAAATTGATAGGATAGCGATCGCGATTAAAGCCTCTAGGATAGTGAAGCCTGATGAAGCGGGAGTCGTAGGGGCGCACAGCTGTGCGCCCGTACTAGAGTCGGGAGTCGGGAATTGGAAACGACTTTTGACGTTTAAGTTTTGACTTTTGACTTTTGCATTAACTCGTCTTTTCTTATTCATCTCCCTTATCCCCCTTGTCCCACTTGTCCCCCTTGTCTCCTAATTCAAGTTTGCCGGATAATCGGGTGTATCGTTTTGACAAGTTGCCGGACGCTGAGTTTTATCTGAAATCGCATATTGAGTGTAGGTAGCCGTAATTTTACCAGTGCGATCGCTAGCTATGGCTGCACACAACAAAGTTTGTACCCAAGGATCGTCCCGACTGACTTCTCTAAGGAGTTCGCTAGGCTGGCTTGTCGATGGAGTCGTAAACTCTTGAGCGAATAAGTCTGAAGATTGGGATAATAAGGCAACATCAAACTGCCAGTGTCGTTCTGGTTCGCTGTAATATGGTGGCGTTCCTGTCGGTAAATCGTTATTAGCGCCACCAGTGGGATATTTATTAATGGCGTAGTCAAACCAGCTAAGATTATCGGTTGCCGTAGCCAATTCAGTAGCCGTGTCGCGACGGATCGGCATAAATGGCGCTGTAGCGTAGGCACTCCGCCGCATTTGAATAAAATTACCGTCGATTTTGACGATTCTGTTTTCCCAGTTTTCTAGAAGACGGACGAAGTTAGGCAATCCCGCTGAATCTTCTTGAGGACGACTTGGACTATTACCAGCCATAAATACAGCATTAAAAGTTGTATCTTCTGCGGCTGTTTGCAACCAGTTGGTAGCGTAACGATCTGGGTTTCCTCGATCTAGGGTTTCACTAGGAGAACCATCGGGACTGTGAATTTGTAAAACTGGTACTAATAGCGGTCGATTACCAGAAATTTCTTTAATGAATAGCGGGTTATTCGGACTATACGATTCACCTTCAGTTGGATTGACAGGGTTAGTTGTTGTTTTAAACCATAATGCATTAGGTACTTGCCGAGGTAATTCATCTGGTCTAGCGTTATTATTTCCATCAACATAGCGAAACTGTTTTACATTTCCTTGAGAATCTATTCCTAAAGGAGTTAGTTGGTTAGCATTGATTTGGTTATTTTGTTGGTTATTTTGTTGTTGGTTGTTTTGTCGATCGCTCTGTTGGTTGTTTTGTTGGTTACCTGGATTACTCTGTTGATTGTTTGAATTATTTTGTTGATTATTCTGTTGGTTGCCTGGATTACTTTGTTGGTTGTTTTGCCGATCGCTTGAATTATTCTGTTGATTATTCTGATTACTATTTTGATTTTGGTTTTGATTATTTAAGTTATCGTCTCGCTGAAAAGCCACTCGCCGAGGATAGCGCCGATCTTCTGGTTGTAAAGCAGGTAAGGCAGTAGTACCTGCCCCAAGTCGATCGGGTTTGTATCCCCCATTGGGTGGGCTACTTAGAGTTATAGCACTATTGATTTCGTTATTATTCAATTTTCTGTCACCGTCTTGGTCATACCCAATCTTCCAATCACCCTCTTGACAGGTTTCAACAGGTATCTTTTGACAAATTTCCATGACGTATTCAGGAAAGTTTGTACGCCGCTGTATAGGTGTGACTCCATTAGTTAAATAGGAACCTACATAACTATTGTCAGAATTTTTCTGATTTGGATATGGATTACCGCTACTATTTGTATCCCACCAATCAGAACTCGTAACAAAGCTGTTATCCCAAAAGCCATTATTCTTCCGGTTTTGAGACACCTTTTCGCGTTCTGTCGTAGCCTGCTGAGGATTATCTGGCGTAGTTTGTTGAGAGATAGGAAGGGCTGTATTATTGTTGAGATCGTAGTCTCCCTGATTGCGGAAACCATCTCTAAAAGAATTGGATAGCAGCGTTACAGTATCAGCAATAATAGTAGAAGATCGCCACGTATCGCCATCGCGATCGGGACATCCTGCTTTTCCAGGGCGACAGGCAAAATTTGGATTGAGATTTCCTAATCTACGAGTATAAAAATTACTCCAATTAGACCAATCTAATGTTTCTTGAAACTCTTCTAATTTTTTACTTAATGGGGTTTGATGTAGGTTGAAATCGCCTTTGATATATACAGGGAGATCGGAAACTAAAATCAATCCTTTTTCTTCCGGGCGATATCTATTATCAATATCTCGCGATAAGTCACTCCCATTAATTAAACGAATCCCATTCGGGCGACGGGTAGGGTCGAGTTTGAAATCTGTAGGACTGAGTAGCTGACTTTCAAGCCGCGCGATCGCAGATGTATCGATTGAACTTTGTACTCTAATTGAGCTGCCAGTGCTATTGGAATTATCATCAATTGCCGATAAATCATCGCGTAAGGCATCGTCACGACTGGCGTAAACTATTCCACTATTTGGTAATAAGTAATCGCTGTCAATTTGACTTGGATTGATTTTTTTACGAGTCAGCCCTAAGACTTTTTCTTTCTCTGGATCGCTATATGTTTCTTGAATTTCTCCCGTACTCAGATTGATGTCTGTCACCCTAATTTCTAATGGTTGACGCTGTTCTATATCTAAGTCGTAGCGGGGATTGCGATCGCTGTTGAGTGTAGAACTTGAAGGATTGTCTTCATCGCGGCTAATTGCTTTAATTTCTCTACTATCTAAGAAGGAAGCTTCTTGAATCGCGCCGTGGGGAATAATTGGATTATTATTGACTGGTATAATCGTTCCGTCTAAGATTTTTAAAGCACAAATTGCTGTATCAAGCGCGGCGTTATCTGATATACTTAGCGGTTTCTCGGGGTCTTCCAGCGTAACGTTAGCAGTTAATTTTTTGAGAGCATTTTGTAGTGATTGATTGACAATGCGCCCGTTAGGAAACATTATCTTTGCTTGCGATCTTAGTTCTGGTAAGTATATTCCGATCTCTCTAATCCTATCGTTATTGTTAGTATAAGGAGCTTCATAAACTATGCCATTATTTGACCTACCATTAAGGTCATTGTTATAAGGTAAAGGATTGCCACCTGCGCCCCAGGGATAACCGTTATTAGTGCCAAACTTACCATTTTTGGCTGTAGTTTCATCTGTAGGATCGTAATAACTGCTAACACAAGCAATTGGTATTTGATCGACACCCGTACTTTGGGTATAGTGATAAACTGCTGTCGCACGCATTCGCAGATTGGGAGGATTTGCTTGCTTTGGATCTTTTATCTGTTCGTCACCACCTGTCATCGGCATCATGTCAGACCAAACCAGGGTATATTTATCTATAGGTTGACCTGCAATTCTCAACCGATTATCAGGAGTAGGAAGATCTGCTCCAGAGTCTAGTTTACGGTTTGATAGATCGGGTAAAAAAGAATCGACTTGTAAAGCTGGAATGCGAGAGTTATTATCTTTGCGATCGCGGTAAATTCCCGCTCCTGTAATAATCCGTAACCCTCCGGTATTTGTGGCGGTTTGTCGTTCCCAAAATCCACCGCGTTCTGCAATTTCGCTAGTATCAAATGGCTGTACTTGGGTGCTACGATAGCGCGGCTTATCGTTAGGAGTCGTCCAGTTTATACCAGCAATTAATTGTCGATCGCGGGGTGCTGTAACATAGTTATTGCCATCTTTCCAATATGCAGGTAAGTTATTTCCTACCCGAATGCGATCGCCTAAATATCTCTCAGTTCCATCTAGCTGTTGTGCGGGAGATGTTGCTTCTAATTGGCGCGTTCTGAGTAACAATCTCGTATTATTATCTGTTGGTTCTCGCCATTCGGCAGGCGGTTCGATTGTATTTAAATTGGCAAAAATATTGTCTTGGGTGTAATCATCTAAAATGTCGTTATTTGACTCTAGAACTTCTGCATAAGGGACGCGCCGAGTTCGATGACGCAGATATCTTTCTAATTCTTCTGAGAGGACAATATATGTATTTAAGCTAGAATTTTCTTGTAAGCGTTGGCTAAAGCGATTTTTTACCTCATCAGGATATCTGTTAATTGCTAGAACTGTCTTAATTTCCGGTGGTTCTAATTCAGCACAATCTCGTCCAGCCTCGATACAAAATTCTAATGCTGCTTGTTTCATCAAGGCAAGACGTTGGTTAAACGCATCATCAGAATAGGCAATTTCTTCTCCGCCCGTTTCCTCTGTAGATTTATTATTACTGCCAATTTGAGCGGTGTTATTGCTTGGATTGTTACTATATAAATCGACAGTCACGACATTGCGATCGCTTGTATCGGTAACGCTACCATTACCAACATTACCCCCAACCGTAATTTTGCCGTTTTCTGGTTGATAGAAACAGGAATCTTGACTATCGACTTGATAAAATCTAACTGTGGCGTTGTTGCGTCCACCTACTAGTAAGTTACCATTAGTATGAATTCTGCCATTAATGCGAAAATCATTACTGGGTGACAATTCTAAATCGTCGTTGAACCATACTGCATATTGATTCAGCGGAATCAAGCTACGGTCTTGTTGATACTCTAAAGCATAAAAGCTGGTATTACCCCCTAAAGTTTCAAAGCGATCGCCTAAATTGGTATTGTCTGTAATGGGTACGCTGGCAGTGTAGACAAAAAAGCTTTTGTTTAATTTATTACTAGATTGATACCAACCATTGTCTAATATTTCTGTATCTGCATTTAAAATATCAGCACAACGACTGTTAGCAATTGGAATATTTACAGGTGGGGTTCTGGCTTCGAGAGGATTGCGTTCGCGGTTAAAATCACCTGCTTCAATGCTAGGACTGCGGAAGTAAATCCCATAAAGTGTATATGTATCAAATTTACCATTGTTGTTGGTATCGATGGGGAAACGCCAAGCAGTTGTTAAAGTTTCGTCATTTTTGATATCGGCGTTGTCTGCGGTTATGGCATTATCTTGATTAATATCAAAGCCTAGTTTCAGGCGCGTCTCATCGCCAAAAGTAAATCTAGAATTGTATTTAATCGCGTTGTAGAGAGATTGAGTGGAAGGCGTGCGGCTGGGTAGGGCAGGATCTCTCAGTAAAGCCTCAATTTTAACTTTAGCACGGGCGATCGCGGGTGCGGCTGCTTCTGCTGCTGCCTGACTGACTCTCACATTACTCGCATTGCGGGCGCGATCGAAAGACCGAATTGTCATGGCTGCGGTCATTAGTACCACTACCATCGATACCACGGCGACAGTTGGTAAAATAAAGCCAGCCTCAGCCGAACGGCGGCGTTTTTTGAGATATAAGGGTTTTAACCGTCGTCGCCTTTGCCTATGAGTCAGCGATCGCGCGATGAATTTTAGTATACGTTTTAACATTGCTGCTTTCCCACTCTAGGGGTATCTACTTAGGATTAAGTAGATAGAACGCCTAAAAGCGTTCTCCCCTGCTAGCCTGCAAAGTTATTCTATCGCGCCACATGTTCTTTGGGGCTAGTGTGTTGCATGGGTTAACTTTGTTTTAAGCTGTAGGGAAAGCGGCTGAGTATAAATAAATACTGAGGAAGAGGCGATCGCGTTGACCTGCTAAAAGTAGGATTGCTACGATAGATGAGTTTCATTAAACTAATCAAAAATAGAGGGTAGGCAATGCCTACCCCCAAAACAAATGTATTCTTTATCTAAGTACTTGGCAGTATAAGTTTAGATTAATTCACGCAGTCTCCATCTTGAGCAGTTCTCATAGCTCCTAGAAGGGTAGAAACAAAGACACAACGCTTTGCTTGACCTCCGTTACGAGTTGCTAGCGTAATCTTTCCTATCTGACCATTGCCTTTATAGTTAAACTGTGTTTTCCAAAGACTGTTGGTACTATCATACTTAAAAGTAGTCACGTCAGGATCGCTACTATTAATGGTTGTATCGACTATGCGAATTACTGGCTCTAATTTCTGCCAACTTAGTGAAGCAACAGTAGCACTTGCTGGGTGAACAGCCCACTGTACAGTACTATTATTCTCGCGAAAGCTAACTTGCCAAGTCACTTTATCCCGTTTAGCATTGTTTTGAGCTTCGCGCAAAGCGAGATACAATTTTTCTTGGGCAGCATTGAGTTGACGAGTATTAATAAATGCCACCCAACTTGGAACCATAATTGCTGCTAAAATTCCAATTATGACGGTAACTAGAAGCGTTTCTATTAGTGTAAAACCTACTATTGATTGGCTGATACAAGATGTTTTTCTGTTCATTCTTATTGTTTGATAATATTATTTAATTAAATTCAAAAGTTATTGATTAGGCACTTTATCAATCACTCCATTAACTAAAACTTGGGTTTGTAGAGTAGGTAAAAATTGATTATTACTAAAAATTCCCGGTCTGCCTACAGGATTTCCTCTTAAGAAAATAAATGTATCTTGATTAAATCCAAATTGATTCTCCTCCTTTCTCACATAAGTAAAAAAGCTTTTACTTGGAGGATTTGGTGTAGTACCATAACAGTTATACTTAGTATTATCTGGACAGTCAGGAATATTTCCATTATCAGGCTCGTCAACAAAGTCAACTAAAACATCATTTGTATCTACGGTAGGTCGAGTAGTACTCTGAAGATTATTGTCTGCTGAATCTTTGGGCCAAATCTTGAAATTAGTTTTATCTTGCACAGGATCTATATACCCTGTGGATTTGGTTAAATTAGCCATATCACTATATTTACGTAACTGATAACGTATAATTCTAGATTTACCTTTCCACTTATCATCGTTAGCTGGATTTTTTGCTTGTAGATAAACGACTAGAGTATATGTATTACGTCTAAGCAAAAGAATATCGCACTCAGTTTTTTTGAAAATTTTGTTTGTAGTATCATCCGTAAATCCTGTGCAGTTAGTAGGAGGCTTTAAACTTGCACTACTACTATCTGGATCGATAGCTTCTGGTTTCCAAAAAGCTAGAATTGGCTTTATAGATGTATCAAAATTAGGTATGTAATCTTTAATTTTTGCAGCATCATCATACACATAGACTGCTTCTTTTAAATCAGAGGCAATGTAATTCAATGCCATTTGCATTTCTGATTGAGTGGCATTACTAGCAGATTCTTGCCTATCTGTATCTAAAAGATTAATGACTAGAGATAGAGTACTTGAGATAATAATTCCAGCCATGATAAGAGATACCAAAAGTTCTGTCAGGGTGAAACCTGAAGTTTTAGACTTTTTAAGATTGAGTTGAAAAGAATTGATTAAGAACTCAAAAGAATGTAAACTCATTGATTGTTCTGCAACACTAGTTAAGCAAAATACAGTACTAGCTTAAGTAATAATACTCAAAAAATAAATTGGCAAAATACTATTAACTAAGGAGATAAAGTTAGTGCCTCTTTATACTTTTCAAAAGACTCTTTTAAGTCGCCTCTAGCAATCTGGACATTAAGGACAGAAAGAGGACTAATACTCTGCTCTCCTGTTGTTAAAGTTAAGGAAGCAGGAGTATTATTTAAAGCTGGTGTTGGCGCAGTCGAGCAGTTTTGAAAGGCTCGAAAGCTATACACCCTAACACTCATTTGGAAATTAATAAGCTTACTGTTGGCAGTTTTCCCTTCATCTCGGAAGGATTGAACTACAAAGTCGTTCGTACCATCTTTATTTACATCTATAGCTAATCCTTTAGTTATTTGATCTATATCAGATCTATTAGTGACACAGCTAGTTGGAACAGAGGTTGCAGTAATACCACTTGTACTGTCACTTTGCAAAGGTAAATCTGAATTTGTGTAATTCCCTCGTTCTACTATTAACCGAGTTCTGTCAATCTCAGCTTGGGCTAACTGCATAGCTTGTTCTACCCGTTGATTTCGTAAACGAGTAGCCGCCGCCAAAAGAATCGGTGGAGCCATCGCTGCGAGAACTATACTAACTACTAAGATTGCTACTAAGCACTCCAATATGGTTAATCCATTTTGAGGCGATTGCTTGCTTTGGCAAAACATTGCTTGCATCAATATATTGCGATCGCTATTTATCCGCTTTGTATATTTGCGCCTTTCAGCAGATATCACTTTATCTTTCCTCCCTTAAATAAGTATTACGAGCAGCTAGCACTGGAGTCGATTTGCTGTGTCCCTAGCTTGGTACAGCGCAAGTTCTTAATGTAGGGGTCGTCTACAGGTAACTCTCGGTAGAACTCGCTACGGGTATTGTTAAGAGTCACAAATCGTCGCGCCGCAGCTCCTGCTGGTGCGTATTGCAGTCCTACATCATATCCCCACAGACGATTGGGTGGTTTATAACTATAGTTATATTCGCTAGTTGAGGCTGTTGCACTTGGTTCCCAAGCATCTGGGTCATAAGGACCAGTATTAGCAGTGCTGAAATTCAACTGCAAAAAAGCTCCAGAAATATATAGATTTTTTCCGCTCCAAGATTCAAGAAATCGAGGGAAGTTATGGAGTCCTCCATAAGACTGATTTGCCTGTGAAGGCAAAATGCCTTGGATAAAAATGGCATTGATTCGGGTGGGCGAGGCTGCTGGAGTTAGGTCATCATCTCTACTTTCTGAGAAGCCACGGTATGCTAGTGGTGTGCCAGATTCTTTACCGTATTCTTGCTGGTTGCTTGTTGGGCAAGGAACAGTCGTAACTTTGCAGTAGAGTGGATAACCGGATTGATTAACTTTAATGGGAGAGTTACTTGTTTGATAAAGCTCTTCCCGAACCCAGTATTTTATATTAGAGTTTGTTGGCGACTTAGGACGGTTTTGGTTTTGATAGGAAGTATTGCTAGTGCTAGGCGATCCTGGTGTTACTTTAGTAAAGCCATCCTCGACAGTGCCATCGTTGAAATTGCTTGAAAGGGGCATAACAGCGTCAGCAACAATCTCAGTTGGTCGCCAAGTATCCTTGGTAGGATCTGCAAAATCTGAATTTATGCTCGTGCGACCGGTATAGAAGTTAGGATCGTTATTCCAATCACTAGGATTTGTCTTCGTATCGTACTGGAGTTTTTGGTTAAACTCCTCAATTAAGTTGCTGGTTGTTCCATCAGTGCTATGTAGGTTGAAGTTTCCCTGAACGTAAACGGAATTATCCGTAATGAAAGACAAGCCATATATATTATCAGCAGCCGAAATACCTGTAGCATCTCGTTTCAGAACCGCCCCGTTTCTTAAGCGGAAGCCATGTGAACGACGGTCTGGATCGGGATAATAATCAACGGGTTTAGGGCTAATACCGTTGTCAGCATTAACTGGAGGATCTTGAGGGGTGTTGGCTTTCATGCGGTAGTCAGAATTTGTTGGATCGACTTGATAAGTAGACCAAGTTGTAGATGCTGGTCTAGCTATGCCATCCTCCCGTACTGCGTCTTCGCGAAAAGCATAGACAATTCCATTTAAGGGAAGCCAAGTGTCATTTGTGACCTTATTTTTACGCAGTAAGTCTAGGTCAAAATCCAAAACCCGCACGTTCATCATTTCTCGCCCATCAAAGATACCCTTGTCGAGGAAAGGAATTGCTGCCTGATTACCGTCTGGCTTAGTAATCCGGTTGGTCGCATTAGTGAAAACTGTTCCAGAAGTTGCTGTTGGTAGACACCAATTAGCGTCTGTGCATCCTGCCGTTAAGTCTTTATTTTTAGGTCTAAGCAGAATGCCTGAAAAATCATCAGGAGCCACGGGGTTAAGGACTTGATAGTTATAGCTACCATTTACGGTAGTTTTTGTGATGTATGAATTAGGCTCATTTTTGATTCCATCTCCGTCTAGATCCTGCAAGTCAGCAATATAGGGTTCAGCAACACTTAGTGGATTATATGGTTGTGTATGGTTGTCACCAGTAGGGGTATCATCATTGCCGTCATGGTCGTGGTTAACTTTAGGGAAAAGGTAATAAAGTGACGGGTACTTGGGTTGCTCTCCCAATGAGCATAAGGCTAATGCTAAACCAGTTAGCTGCTTCTCTGGATTTACTCCCAAGTCTGTTGTGAGTTGGTCGATCTCTGCATCACTACATCCAACTCGAAACTGAAAATCTCCTTCACCAGGCACCTTGACTTCAGGTAGCAGATTGCCAAGCTGTCCAGTTATACTTTTTGAGGTAAAACCAAAGGTGCGATCGCGTTCTATCTGGAACATTGTCATCAAGAGAGTCGCTCGTCTGACTAGTTCTCTCCCAGTTGCATTAGCACCCAGTCCAGGGTTATTTTTGAATGCTGTAAAATAATCTTCTCCCGTGAACTGTTCATAATAAGTGGGATCGTAAGGAGTTGCATTACTGTTAACGAAGGCTGGGCAATTATCTGTTGTAGTAGGAGTACTATCGTTATAGTCACAAAGACCATTGGCTCCTTTGCCTATCTCTCCATTCCCACTACTAGCTGTACCATCTACGAGTTGAAATAGCTGTGTACCTAAAGCACCCAAACCTGAAGCGCCTTTGCCATTTACAATGCCAGTATAAATATCTCTGTAGTTTTGAATATTGTATGCCAGCATACCTAAAGTGGCAGCAGCCGTGTGAAGAGTAGATTTATCTGCAATACTGAGGTCTTTGCTAGGGTCGTTATAAACTGACGTACCTGCATCCAACTTGCTGATAACTCGCCGCAGGTTGGAAAAATTTCCCCACATGGTTAACTCAGGAAAAGGATGAACAATTTTTGACCCTGCTGCTTCTTGTAAAGGTGGAAAAGCACCATCAGGATCGCCAGCAAGATAAGCAAGGTTTTTTAGAGCTTTTCTGAGTGGACTGGTGGAATTATTAATTAAATTTGCAAAAGTACTTTCACTCTCGCCTGCCCCTGGCACTACTTCAAATTCCCAACCGTTGGTTCCCTGGCTTAGTGTAGTATCTGGTATGTTATCTCCATTAATATCCACGGGTGTGCCACCCAGAAAATCAATATTAAGTGTGTTTGTAGTACTTTCGTTGCTAAATGTTGTACTTTGTTGAAGACTTTTAGATGTCCCTGGATGAACCGTAGTTGCCAAAAATGCAATAGGGAAATAGCCACTATTACCTTTTTCATGATGATAAATAGCTGTAGCTTGCACTGCTGCTAAGTTGTCCCTTAATGTTCTCCGCTGACGAGCTTCATGAGTAATCGTTGTAGTAGAGGGAGGAGGATAAAGAGGATCGTTCGATCCTTCCCAGCCATAAGTGTTACCTAACTCCAGCCTCTCTCCTACTATGACGCGCAGACCATTTGCACGCGCTCTGCGCTCCCAGTAACCGTCCAACCCAAATGAATCTGAACCACTGGGGGGATCGTCTTTTGTAAGTTCCGTTACACTAGCAATCTCGTCTCCGACTTTTTTCCCACTTGGTATTTCTAATAACGGGTTATATTTTGGCTTAGGTCCGTAGCGGTTATCAGCCCGATAAGTATCATCAAGATAAGGTTGAGCTGATGTGTCATTTAAAATACGACGCTTTTTAACGAAATCCCTATCTTGCCATGCTGAATCTCTTGACCATGTAGCTGTGCTGCGATGTTTCGACTCATTTTTAGTGAAAAGAGCTATTGGATCGAGGGCAATATCTGCAACTACACCACCCGTATCAGGTGTTACAGAGTCTGTATTTGGCTTTAGTTGAGTATTACCACTTTGAGTTGGCACATTTCCCAAACCATCAAATAGATGAAACTTGGATTCGCCACTAAAAGAGTTGGATTTCATGGTTCCAGATACAATTTGTCCCTCATAATTCTCTTGTTTAGCAACAGTAACCTTAGAAGCTTCCTGAGAGTAGAGACAGGAGTTATGGGAACTTATCATGTAACCAGTAACTTTATTTGCATCCCCACCGATGATAAAGTTACCCTCCGTATGCATAGCGCCATTCAAATTAAAGGTAGGTAGTGGAAAGATTTCTAAATCATTACGAAACCAAACTGCCCATTTGTTACCCTTGTCAACTTGTCTATCTTGTTGTAGCTCAAGAGTAGTAACAGTTTTAGCTGATGTATTGTTATTAATGACAAAGGCATCAACCTGAAAATTTTTACGCAAAGTAGCACTGTTGAGTTGATACCAACCATTTTCGGGCGTTCTACTATCTGTCTTACAGCCAGATAAGCTATTTTGAAAGCTGCTAAGTGGAGCATTGCGGACAACAAGTTTAGCAGCTTTTTGTGCATCTGTACTTTTGTCAATAGTTACAGCACTAGTTCCCGTGCCACTTTCAGTTGCTGACAGAATAGAGTAAACAGTTGTGGTGTCTCCGATTTTGTTTCCACTGCTATCAACCGGAAAAGCCCAAACATTATCCAGCTTGTCATCGTTATCTATGTCAAGGCGTTTCTCATCAGGAAATGTATATGGGTGTTTAGTAGAATTCGCAGCCACACCATTAAGACCATCATTAAGCATCATGCTGGACAGCACAGCACTTGAGGGTACTCCACCAGGCAAGCGATCGTCCTGCTTGAAGAGGTACTCCAATTTTGCTTTAGCTCGGTCAATAGCAGGCGTAGCAGCGTTGTAAATTACTTTTTGTTCGCGTGCAGCTAGAACTTGATTTGTCCGGCTAAAACTGCGAAATATTAAACTGCCAACTACTAAAGCAAGAATTATTAATAATAATGCTGTAGTAGGTAATACAAAGCCAGATTTAGCAAAGCGAGGTTTTCTACCAATTACTAATAAAGTACGTAGAAACCAACTAATTAACCATTTGGGAATGGCACTAGTTAGCTTCCAGATTTGTCTAAATATATTCTGTTTAGCTCTGTGGCGCTTGCGAGTTGACATTCTTGCTTTCCTACTAGTTCTCTGAAAAATGCTGCTATGAGAGATAAAATTTAGGAATAAAACTCAATTATCGTTCTCAATTAAAAGTGAAATTTACATAAATCGCATATTTTGACCATAAAAATAGAAACAATCAATTTATAACAAGTGGCAATAAACGCCATTGTTATAGTTAGATTATTCCCTTACAGTTTTATCAGGTTAAATTGTTAGCAACCACAGCAGTACTACGAGGATATTAGTTTTTATAAATTTAAAAATTTAAGTAAAACTACGGTGACTTGGATTTGAATGGAGGTAGAGCGGTCGCAAATTGTAAATCTTAAATTTAAAACCCTATAAATTAAATTTGCTAATTCTCCTAATGCTAGCAAGCTGCTGAAGGCGCGATCGCACCTTTGCTTCAACTGCACCCAATCGCCATGTAAGTCTTTTCAAAACGGCTGCTAACTCTCCTTCTTGCCTTCCTGGCAACCGGAATACTCCTAACTCTAACACTTAGGTATAGTGGGGGTATAACTCGTTGTTAATAACTGGAACAGCTCGCGATGAAAGTTAAAGGTACAAAGCGTGGTAAAAACATTGAATTATTAGAAGAGATAAACATTCCTGATGGCACGGAAGTTCACATGGAAGTTGAGATCGAGCAGCCTTTAAGCGAACAGGAAAGACTAACTAGACTCAACCAAATATTTGGAGCATGGAAAAATCAACCCGATCTCGATACGATATTTTCTGAGATTGACACACAGCGTCATGCCGAGTGGGGTAGAGCAATAGAAACCCTTGATGAGTAAGGAAAAAATTTGTGTATTTGTTAGATACAAATATTTGTGTAGCTTTACTCAAACAGAATATTTTTGCTATTAAACAATTTAATGCCAAAGCAAGTCTTTGCTATCTTCCCACAATTGTAGTAGCTGAATTGTATAAAGGAGTCTACTGTTCTCAACGGGTACAGCAAAACTTAACTATACTAGAGCAATTTCTGAACTTGATGCCAGTTATTGAGTTTGACCGGAGTGCAGATGAAGAATTTGGCAAGATTCAAGCTGAGTTAAGAAAAATTGGCAGACCAACAGGAGAAATAGATGCAATAATTGCTGCGATCGCCCGTTCTCGACAAGATATTCTTGTAACCGATAACACGCGCCACCTTATCAATATTTCAGGCTTGCAACAAGAGAACTGGCTTGAACCTTAACAAGAAACACCCCCCGCTAAATCTGCCATTGCTGTTTCTCCCGTGCTGTCACCAGAAATTCCAATTTGGCGCGATCGCGTTTCATTTCGCCTACACTCGAACCTTGGTAGAAAAGCGCCCCTGTGGGACACGCATTCACACACTTACCGCAGGAAGTACAAGTTTGTGACGTTCCCCAAGGTTGATTCAAATCGGTAATGACGTGCGAGTTTGTGCCTCTACCTGCCATATCCCAAGTATGCGCCCCTTCGATTTCATCGCAGACTCGAATACAACGAGTGCAGAGAACGCAACGATTGTGGTCGATGCCATAGCGATCGTGAGACACATCAACTTGGCGATCGGGAAAATGATATTCTAATCGGACGTGTTCCATACCCATTTCGATCGCCAAGTCTTGCAATTCACAGTTACCATTCGCTACGCAAACCGAGCAAATGTGATTGCCTTCTGCAAACAACATTTCGACAATCGTGCGACGATAATTCTGCAACCTTGGGGTATGAGTTTTCACTTCCATCCCCTCCGCAACTTTCGCGACGCAAGCGGGTTGCAGTTTATGACTCCCAGCAATTTCTACCAAACAAAGCCGACAAGCACCAACCTCTGAAACTCCTTCTAAATAGCAAAGTGTCGGAATATGAATTCCCGCATCCCTTGCTGCCTCCAATATGGTTTGCTCCTCAAGAGCGCTGATTAATTGGTCGTTAATTGTTAAAGTTTTGACTGCCATTGCTGTAGTATCTCTATTTGAGTTATGCAACACCTGTGAAGGTTGTCATTAATCATTGGTCATTCGTCATTTGTTAGAGCGCGTTTCGATCGGCAATGCCCACCTGACTATAGAAACTCGATCGCGGCACGAAATGATTCAAAATAAGAGCTTGTACCATACCCCCAACCCGCGCTCACCTGTGAGGGAATGGTAAATCCGTCAAAACTACGCTCTGCTTGAACTTCGCCGCCAAACGGAATGTAAGCCCAACTACCATTTGGAGAGCGATCGCCCCATCGGGGTAAAGAAAATTTCAATAACTTGCCGTCAGGATCGATAACGAGTGTCAACGTTATCGGTTCGCCGTCAATTTTCAGACTTGCTTGAATCGTATTTTTGTCAATTGCCCGCCAATCTACACCTTGTTGCGGCAGTAAGGCAGAAGGTAGCCAAACAAATTCTCCTGCAAGTCGCCCAATGCTAGAGCGGTTAATATTAGGGTTGCTCGCATCGATTAAGGGGAAAAGTCCTAACAGCGAGAATTGCACTCGACCCGAACGATTAACATAATAATCGGCTCCTACCATGCGGAACAAACCGCGACCGATCGCTGCTTTCCAAATAAATCCTTGGGTGGAAAGAATTTCTGTAGCTTGCATGGGTAGCCAAGGTTTATCCTGCCCGAGTTTAAAACTACCATTCATGTTCAAGCGTACAGAGTTAGCTAGGGGAGTTCCTGGGGCGATCGCATGGAGAAAGTAGCGCTTTACAGGTTCAGGTAACGCCGTCACCATGTCCTCAGTAAAAAGCTCACCTACTGGTAATTCGAGCGATCGCTCTTTGGCGCTCATCTGTTTTGCGTTTCCCAGTTGCAAGATTGCTAAACCGAGTAAGGCGATCGCCAGCAGGACACCAATACCGAGAAACATTTTAGTAAACATTTGCCTCACCTGGTTTCTGAGTTGCAGTGTCGCTCTGCGGTTTAACCATAGTCAAATATTCATCTCGGAAATAACGCAAGGTGCTAAGTACTGGATTAGGTGCAGATTGACCCAGACCGCACAAACTGGTATTTTTCACCATGTCACACAGTTCTTCCAACAGTTCCAAATCGGTTGATGATGCCTCACCTTGCCGAATCTTGGTTAATAAACGATGTAGCTGCACAGTACCAACCCGACAAGGAATGCACTTACCGCAAGATTCATCCATGCAAAATTCCATAAAAAAGCGGGCGACATCTACCATGTTGGTCGATTCATCCATGACAATCATGCCACCGGAACCCATCATCGAACCAAGTTGAGCCAGCGATTCGTAGTCTACAGGCGTATCAAAAGCTGAAGCTGGGATGCACCCGCCTGAAGGTCCACCAGTTTGCACGGCTTTAGCCACCCCGCCACCGGGTACGCCGCCGCCCATTTGCTCGACGATTTGTTGTAAAGTCGTTCCCATCGGGACTTCAATCAAGCCCGTATTGCGAATTTTGCCTGCTAAAGCGAAGACTTTTGTACCTTGACTTTTTGCCGTACCAATACTGGCAAACCAGTCAGCACCATTACGAATAATCGGCGCGATATTAGCAAAAGTTTCGACGTTGTTAATTAGAGTCGGATTTTTCCACAAACCAGATTCAGCAGGATAAGGAGGGCGAGGACTGGGTAAACCCCGCTTGCCTTCGATCGATGCCATTAATGCAGTTTCTTCGCCACAGACATAAGCACCCGCGCCAATGCGAATATCAATTTTGAAATCAAAAGGTGAATCAAAGATTTGACTGCCTAATAAACTCAGGCGTTGAGCTTGACGAATGGCAATTTGGAGGCGGCTAATGGCAGTAGGATATTCAGCTCGAACGTAGATGTAACCTTGGTTTGCCCCGATCGCATACGCCGCGATCGCCATTCCTTCCAGCACCCGATGCGGGTCGCTTTCCAAGACACTGCGATCCATAAATGCGCCAGGATCGCCCTCATCAGCGTTGCAGATAACATACTTGCGTTCTCCCTTTGCCTTAGCCACCGTAGCCCATTTCAAACCCGTGGGATAACCAGCACCACCACGTCCCCGCAAACCACTTTGGGCGATCGCCTCTACCGTCTCGCTCGGTTGTAGATCGTGCAAGGCATGATATAAAGCCTGATAACCTTCTACGGCAATATAAGATTCAATCCGTTCTGGATCGACCTTACCGCTATTTTCTAAAACGATTGGCATCTGTTGAGTAAAAAATGGCTGGGTCAAATCGCCACGTTGCACGGTTGTTTCACCGCCATCGAGGGCAGTAATAATAGAAGGCGCATCTTTAGGAGTGACTTTTTCGTAAAGCGTGCTTTCTGCAACCTGTACTAACGGTCCTTGACTGCACAAACGCATACAACCAACACCACAAACCTGCACTTTATCCCCTAAACCCGTCTCTGTCACTACTCGTTCAAGCCTTTGTTTCACGGCTAAGGAATCAGCAGATAGACACCCCGCAGCTACGCAACAACGAATTTCTATCGGTTTTTGAGCGGCGCGTTCGTGCTGGGCAATTTCCTGTAATTGGGTTAAATCCATCTTTTAGCTGCCTCCTCACCACGACCGATTTCGACTCCACTCTGAAGTTAGAAAAGAAGTATGAGAAACTTGTGAGGATGCGATTGGCTGGCGCGAAATCTACCTGCCTTCCAGCCATTCCTTCAGGCGATCGCAAGTTGACTCTGCTGTTTGATGTCCGCACACAGTCCCGTCAAATACGACCGCAGGGGCAATACCACACGCACCCAGACAACGAGCTGTCAGTAAAGAAAGTTGTTTATCTGCCGTCGTCTCACCAGCACGAATCTTAACGTTCTGCTCGACTGCTGCCAAGATTTGTGCTGCACCCTTAACATAACAAGCAGTTCCAGTACAAACCGTACAAGTGTGAACTCCTTGGGGTGCAAGGGAAAACAAGTGATAGAACGTTGCCACACCATAAACGCGACTGGGAGGCAATTTCAAGCTGCGACTGACGTACAGCAGCACGTCATCTTCCAGATAACCGAAGAGTTCCTGTGCTTTGTGCAAGATCTCGATCAGTGCGTCTTGTCGAGCCTGATATCGCTTAATCGTGACATCTAGAAGCTTAAAACGCTTATCGCCACTGGGATGAGTCGTGACGGTGGCTCGATCTGGCACTTTTGCTGAGGAATGAGAATGCATATTTTTGTTGCTCGCAGCTCGACTTAGCTTGCCATCCAGTCAAAAATCTGCTCTAACTGCTCCAGAGAAATTAAACCGTACTGCCACAGCAGCATGGGTAAGGGACCGGGATTTTGCTCGTTCAGCCGTAGCGCCATGGCGATCGCCTTGGGTGGAATTGCCAATTTTTCTTGTAAGAAGTCGAGCAGTTGCTCTTGGTGGCTCGCGTTCATCTCTTGTTTCATCGCTCGTCGCAGTTCAGTCAAATTTTCTGTCAAGACGCGATTTGCATCTTGACAAAAACGTCAATGTGTAACTACACCCTCAACAGCAGCAACTTCCAATAAAGTTTTCAAAACGGAATCTGGGTTGAGACTGATCGAGTCAATTCCTTGTTCGACCAAGAAACGGGCAAATTCTGGATAATCGCTGGGTGCTTGACCGCAGATCCCAATCTTGCGCTGATTGTCTTTAGCTTTAGCGATCGCCATTTGTACCATCTCTTTTACGCCTGCATCGCGTTCGTCAAATAGGTGCGCGACTAAACCAGAATCGCGATCGAGTCCCAAAGTGAGTTGCGTCAAGTCATTGGAACCAATTGAGAATCCATCAAACACTTCGCTGAATTGTTTCGCCAAGATGACGTTGTTGGGAATCTCGCACATGACGTAGACTTGCAACCCATTTTCGCCCCGTTTTAAACCATATTTTTCCATCTCTGCCATCACCTTGCGTCCTTCAGCAGGTGTGCGACAGAAAGGAACCATCGGAATCACATTGGTTAAACCCATGTCATCCCGTACCGATTTCAAGGCTTGACACTCTAGGGCGAAACCTTCACGATATTTCTCGTCGTAATACCGCGAAGCCCCACGCCAGCCAATCATTGGGTTTTCTTCATCTGGCTCAAATTGCTTCCCACCGAGAAGGTTAGCGTACTCGTTGCTCTTGAAGTCAGACAGACGCACGACTACAGGTTTGGGATAAAAAGCAGCTGCGATCGTCGCTATCCCTTGAGCTAGCCGATCGACGAAGTATGATGGTTTATCTTCATATAGGTGCGTCAGAAGGGCAATTTGGTCTTTAGCAACCGCATCTTCTAACTTGTCAAAATGAATCAAAGCCAAGGGATGCACCTTAATATGATTGGCGATGATAAATTCCAATCGCGCCAAACCCACACCATCATTTGGTATGGCTGCTAGACTAAATGCTTCCGAGGGATTGCCTACATTCATCATGATTTGGGTACGCGTCCGAGGTAGGTTTTCTAACGCCACCTCTTTCACCTCATAGGGCAAAATCCCCTCGTACACCCGTCCTTCTTCCCCTTCCGCACAGGAAATCGTCACTTCCTGACCTGTTTTTAATTGGGCGATCGCATTACCAGTTCCCACAATCGCGGGAATTCCCATTTCTCGGGCGATAATTGCCGCGTGACACGTCCTTCCACCTTGATTAGTTACGATCGCGCTGGCTTTTTTCATAATCGGTTCCCAGTCGGGATCGGTCTTATATGTCACCAAAACTTCCCCTGGTTGAAAAGAGTCGAGTTTGTGGACATCCAAAATTACCCGCGCTTTACCAGTACCGATCGCCTCTCCGACTGCACGACCTCTTGCCAGTACGGGCGCATTGCTATGTGCCCCTACGAGTTGATAGCTCTTGATAGTATTGGTAGATTTTTGCGATTGTACGGTTTCGGGACGGGCTTGGACGATGAATAATTCTCCCGTCAAGCCATCTTTTGCCCACTCAATATCCATCGGGGTATAAACGCCGCGTACTGCCGAATAATGGTCTTCAATGATACAAGTCCATTGAGCTAAAATCAGAACTTCATCATCCGTGAGAGCATATTTGACTCGTTCTGATTCCGGTACGGTGACGTTTTTTGTCAGCTTGCTACCACCGACATCGTAGACCATTTTAATTTCTTTACTGCCCAAGCGTTTTTCTAAAATGGGGCGAAAACCTTGTTGCAGTGTTGGCTTAAAGACAAAATATTCGTCGGGGTTAACTGCACCTTGGACGACGTTTTCCCCTAAGCCATAGGCAGCTGTAATCAGGGCAGCATTTTTAAACCCCGTTTCCGTATCGATGGAAAACATCACCCCAGAACCCGCTAAGTCAGAACGTACCATCTTTTGTACGCCCACCGACAAGGCAATATTAAAATGGTCGAAGCCTTTAATCGTGCGATAGGAAATAGCGCGATCGGTAAACAGAGAAGCAAAACATTTATGACAAGCTTCTAGTACTGCTTGTACGCCGTGGACGTTGAGGTATGTTTCCTGCTGTCCGGCAAAACTGGCATCCGGTAAATCTTCGGCTGTAGCGCTCGAACGAACTGCTACATCAGTCTCGCCACTGGAACGCTGGCAAGATTCGCGATATTCTGGCGCGAGGCGATCGCACAAACTCGCTGACGTGTCGCCATATTTTTGACACAATTGCAAATAAGCATCCGCGATCGCGCTGGCTAATTCTGACGGAAACGGCGTATTGAGAATTAAAGCACGAGCTTGCTTACCTCGTTGCCGCAGATTATTTACATCTTCCACATCTAGATCGGCAAATAGCGATCGCAACTGCTCTTGTAAGCCTGCGCGATCGATAAAGTAGCGATAAGCATGAGCTGTTGTGGCGAAACCCGTAGGTACGTTTACGCCTTTGGATATCAGTTGTTGAATCATTTCACCTAAAGAGGCGTTTTTACCACCTACTAAAGGGATATCTGCAATGCCAACTTCCTCAAACCAAAGTATAAAGGCTTGTTCTTTAGAAATCTGTAACTGGTTTTGCCGATTTGCTGTTGATTGCAACATAGACTCAATTCCTCTCATATTTAGGTTGAGTCAATAGAAACTCGATAAGCCTTGGAAAAGCCATTGACTCTATCTACTTGCTCTACAGTTATGGGTTATATAGAAACAGTTTGAGGAAGTTGTGAGGAAAAATTTCAGTAACATTTGTAGGGGCGCACGGCTGTGCGCCCCTACAGAGCGTGTGTTTACCCAATTGAAAATCCCTATAAGTCCGGCAGAAGATTTTTTCTACTCATCTCGTAACAGCCAGAAACCAGTGTAGGTCATGCCCGAATCATCGGGTTGAACCAACAAAAAATGCAAACCTTGACTCTGTTGCTGGCGCTGTACGTAAGTTTGGGCAGATGCGATCGCCTCACGATCGGAAAAAGTCGCTACAACCCACCGATCTGCTAACCCTGCTTCTAAAACTAATCCCGCTAATTCGCCTGGAACGTAGTTGAGGGCAATCGGCTGTGCTGCTTGCAACCAACGGGCTAACTGCATGGATTTCCTTTCACCATAAATGATTACCCCTGGAACGGCAATTGTCGATGCTAAGCCTAAATTTAGGGGGAGTAGAAATTCCGGCATGTCTAAGATCGGCAGCGGACGGTCTTTAAATGCAGCTTCGAGATCTCCTGCTGGTAGACTAGCAAAACGCCAGCGATCGCCCCACAAATTTTCTGGTAGGGGGACGGGGGGTGGTTTGTCTACAGCAAGGGGGTTGTAGGCTCCATTGGTGGAATACTGGGGTATGCGCGATCGCAACCACTGTTTCAATGCCCCAGTGCGTCGCGTTGGTTCTACAGTAATACCTAGTTTTTGCCCTGCGGTGGCGATTAAACTGAAAGATTGCGGTCGAAAGACTTGGATTATATCTGGTAACTGAGATGCAGCTAATTGCAACTGTTCTACCAGCCACGATGCATTGGCTGCTGCTTGCGGGCAGATGGCTTCGTAGCGAAAATTCCCTGTGCGATGGTCGCTTCGCGTTTGCGTAGCATGGTCGAAGAGCATACCGCCTTCGGCATCGCAGATTAACAACTCCCACAAAACCTCTCCATTGTCATCTCGCCACGGGCGACGATAAAAATCAGCTTGCCAAATTGATTTGTCATTGGTCATTTGTCATGCGTCTTTGGTAATTTTGTCGTGGTTGAAGAAAGAAGGGTGTAGGGTGTAGAGTGTGGGGAGAATTCGGAATTCGGAATTCGGAATTAATGCGTGAATTTTGATTTGCTTCCTCAGCTTCGCGACTCTCTCTTCTCCCCTCTGCTTCCTGCTCGTGCGCTCCCTGATAACTGATAAGGAAAATCCTATGACGGCAACAGCTATATCAAACTTACCTGTTTTAGCAGCATCGAGGTCGGGGTTGCCAAATATTTGCGGCTGGGAGGCGGGAATTAAATCGGTAACGAACCACAATGAACCTATATTTCTACCAACCAGCAATTTACGTTTAGAAAATCTTACTGCTGGATTTGCTTGCGCCCTGCACATGCACCAACCGACAATTCCCGCAGGTGGTAACGGCGAACTCATCAGCAATTTGCAATATATGTTTGAACATCCCCATGATGGGGATAACCACAACGCCGGAGTCTTTGCCTGGTGCTACGGACGCATGGGAGAGTTTATTCCGCAGTTAATTGCTGAAGGTTGCAATCCTCGAATTATGTTGGACTATTCAGGTAATTTGTTGTGGGGATTGCAGCAAATGGGGCGAAATGATGTTCTCGACAATCTCAAACGAATAACTTGCAGTCTCCAATACCAACCTTACGTAGAATGGCTGGGGACGATGTGGAGTCATGCTGTTGTCCCTTCTACGCCAATTCCCGATCTCAAGCTGCACATTCAAGCTTGGCAGCATTATTTTGCTGCGATTTTTGGCTATGATGCTTTGCGGCGCGTCAAGGGTTTTTCTCCTCCTGAAATGCACTTACCCAACCACCCAGATACCCTATTTGAATACATCAAAGCTTTGAAAGAATGCGGTTATCGCTGGTTGATGGTACAAGAACATTCAATAGAACGTTTGGATGGTACGGGGTTGCACCACGACCAAAAATATATCCCTAACCGTTTAGTAGCGCGAAATTCACACGGTGAAACGATTAGCATTACGGCGCTGATTAAAACCCAAGGCTCGGATACGAAATTAGTTGCCCAAATGCAGCCTTATTTTGAAGCTAAAGGGCGAGGGAAGCAACAAATCGGTAACGTAACCGTACCCTCTCTCGTGACCCAAATTGCTGATGGAGAAAATGGCGGCGTGATGATGAATGAATATCCCCGCGATTTATTGCGGGTGTATCATGAAATTCGCGATGCTGGCAATAATGACGCGGGCATCATAGCACTAAATGGCACGGAATATTTGGAATTGATTGAGGCTGCTGGCGCTAATCCCGATGACTATCCAGCTTGTCAAGCGGCAAATCAACACAAAATTTGGCAGCAAGTCGATCCAGATAATGCTACTCCAGAAGCAGTAGAAAATGCGATCGCGCAATTAAAAGCAACTGACCATCAATTTCACATGGATGGTGCATCTTGGACGAACGATCTCAGCTGGGTAAAAGGCTATGAAAATATTTTAGCACCGATGAATCAACTCAGTGCAGCATTTCATGCCAAGTACGACCCACTAGTACAGCGAGATCCGACTGTAACTCAGCGTCCTGACTACCTTGAAGCCTTGTTGTATAACTTATTGTTGGAAACTAGTTGTTTCCGCTATTGGGGACAGGGAATGTGGACTGACTTTGCCCGCGAACTGTATCGACGGGGAGAAATCACAGTTCGTTAGTCTACTAGTTAAACAAGCTCGTTCAAGAGTCACACCAGTTGAACTGCTAACTTTAGCAGATGCTCCTGGTTGTTGCTTTCGGCTAGGGAAAATTTCCAGAGTACGATGGGGTATGGTCACGGCAATACCCAAAGCTGCGATCGCTAAAACAGAAACCCCTGTTAGCAACCGGACTCGATGGCGTAACTGGCGATTTTCGCGATCGAGAGTTTCTACCCGACTTAAATCGCGCTCTAGATAACGGGGTTCGTTCTGAGACACGGGACGCGGTTCATTCTCTACCAATGGTTCGGGTCGATCTTCAGCCAGCGCCACTGCAACTCGCTGAGGTTGAAAAGTAATCTTAATCAGCAACCAATTCACAATCAATTGCGGGCAGTTTCGTCTAAACCAATACCACGCTATGTTTCTAAATACTGGTTTGGATATCCGCGCTACTGATTTTGTCATCCGATTCAGCGGACGAAATTGGATCTTTTGATTGATCAGATTAACTGCACCCGCATCATAGAGACAATCGATGATTAATTTAATAGTTGCTTCTTGATCGTTGGATAAATTTTGCAGCAGTAGCAAAACATCGTGCATCCGTTCTGCTTCCATCTGCTTTTCCAGCATCCGCTCCGCGTCTTTTTTTGTAACCCCTGTCATAGGTGCGAGAATAAATATAGCTGTAGTAACATATCCACTATGATAATCTGGACACTACTGTCCTCAGAGCGATCGCGGACACATCTTGAGGAAGAAATACGTTGACTCGGATGCTTTACCTTGGCAGAACTTCAAGTTGAATTTACAGCTAATATCAAATCAAAACTAAAATATGTTTGCTGAAATACTAAGGGCAGAACTTAGTTAAATTGCGGTTGCCGCGCTTATATTATCACAATTTGCCAGCAAAAAACGCCTCTTTTTAGATGAATTTTTACGCAATCTTAATAGTTTTCAGTATGACAACGGATGGTGAGTTGGATGCTGATAAATGATGGTGGAGACAAGAACTACTACCAAAAGTGAAATTTGGCATAGCTGGCGATTCTAGCTTATGAAATTATATTTGAAATCATACGTAATCCTTAGAGAGCGGTGGCGATCGCTAAAGTATCTTGCCTTACTCTTAGGCGCATTATTAGCCGTAACAATACCGAATAGTATTTCTCCTTTGGCGATCGCTCAGCAGCCTTTTGAGGAAATTCGCGGCGTATGGATGACGAATAACGATACGAGTACCCTCATCGACCGTGACAAAATGCAAGCTGCTGTCAGCCAACTAGCGCGGCTGCACTTCAACACCATCTATCCCGTCGTCTGGAATTCTGGATACGCTCAGTACGATAGCAACGTAGCACGACAAACAGGAATTCAAACCTTCGTGCGCAAAGGTTTGCAAGGACAAGATCCTTTAGCCGATCTCGCTGCCACAGCCCATCGCCAAGGCTTACTCGTCATTCCCTGGTTTGAGTTTGGTTTCATGACTCCTCCCACTTCAGAACTGGCATTGCAACACCCGAATTGGCTAACCCAAAAACGGGATGGTAGCAAAACTTCGATTGATGTTGCGGGTGAGGTCGTATGGCTCAACCCTTTCCATCCAGAAGTCCAGCAATTCATCACCGCACTAGTACGGGAGGTCGTGACTAAGTACGATGTCGATGGGATTCAGTTTGACGACCACATGAGCTTACCGCGTGAATTTGGCTATGACAAATATACAGTTGCTTTATACAAACAGGAAACCAAGCGCAGTCCAAACCATCCCGGCGATGCAGCGTGGATGCGGTGGCGGGCTGACAAAATTACGGCATTTATGACTCAACTCAATCAAACAGTTAAGCAAAGCAAGCCCAAGGCAATTTTTGCCGTCGCCCCCAATTACTACGACTTTGCTTATAAATTCCACCTGCAAGACTGGCTAACATGGGTGCGCAACGGTATTGTTGACGAACTGATCGTGCAAGTCTACCGTCCCGAACTGCAAAGTTTTCTCCAACAACTTGCCCGCCCCGAAGTTCAGGAGGTACAACAAAAGATTCCCACTGGGATCGGCATTCTTACGGGTTTGAGAAACGATCCAGTCCCAATGCAACGAATTCAAACACAGGTGAGGGCTACACGCGATCGCGGTTTGGGAGTAGCTTTCTTCTTTTACCAAAGTCTATGGGACTACGCCCCAGAACCAAGCGAACAGCGACAGTCTTACTTTCAGGCATTGTTCCGTTCTCCCGCTTCCCGTTTTGCATCTGCACGGGCTGCTGTCGTCGAAGAACCGATTTTACAACCATGAGATTCGGGTAAAATGTATCGCGATCTGTAGGGGCGCACAGCTGTGCGCCCCTACGGATTTTTATGTGCTACGGAAGTTATCTACGTTTGCGATCGCCATTTGTACAACGCTTTATCCTGCAACTGGATTTCGTCTACCGAGGTGTAGTAATAATTTTCCCAGCCAATTTCCGGTAAGCCAGCAAAAAGCATGAGATTTAAGGGATACCGTTCGTTATCGCTACAGCGCCGGAAGTCGTCTCGGAATAAGAAAATTGCTTTATTCAGGGCGATCGCCATCCCCAACTCTACCATGACTCCTTCATCTGGTGGCGTGCCGTTGACAATCGCAAAAATGCCATCGCAGTTTTTCACATCCTGCAAATCTGCCTGCGCCACGCGATACGCCCAATTAGCCTGAGAAAAATCGATTTGATTGTTGCGGGCAAACGGTTCCCAAACTTCTATGCCCAACGCCTCCAAAGCCCGAACGATGGGAGGTAAAAGCAGCGTCTTTTGCTGCTGCGAAAATCCATAGGGACTAGCTAAATAAACGATCTTGTGCTTCACTGCCTCTACTCGCGATCTATGTCAAATATGCCGAATATAAGCGCGATCGCGGCATATTGGAATACATTCCCGTAGGAATCCGATCTAGGGATGAGGGAGAAAGAGAGTATCTCGTGCTAGCGGTACGCCGACGACTTGCCAAAATAGCACTGACAGACTGAGCATAGGCGATCGCTGTATCATCTTGCCAGCGATAAGGAAATATTATCGCTCCTCGATTCGTAGCAATTTCTACGCAAGTAGAGAAAGATAAAACATCCACAATCACAACTACATCGCTAATAGGAGCCAGTTGCATCACGCCACCGATTCCCCATTCACAGCGCAGATCGAACTCCAATTGGTTGAAAATCATCTGACAGTTATCAGTAGAGAGTGACTAGTGACTAGTGGCTAGTGAATAGACAAGATTCTGGTTCCACTAATCACCAGCCACCAGCCACTCACCAATTACCAAACTCCTGCTACCTTGTGAAATAGGACAGTAAGTGTAGCAAAATGCAATTACCAGAATCTAGTCGGTGGCAATTTACCCCAGATTTGAATATCTGCCGCATCCTCAATGGTATGTGGCAAGTATCGGGGGCGCATGGAGCGATCCAGCCAAAACAAGCGATCGCCACTATGTTTGATTATATGGACGCTGGTTTCACTACTTGGGACTTAGCAGACCACTACGGACCGGCTGAAGACTTCATCGGTGAGTTTCGCCGTCAAGCGATCGCCACGCGGGGTAAAGAGGCGCTTTCTAACCTACAAGCATTTACCAAATGGGTTCCCAGACCAGCAAAGATGACGCGGCGAGTCGTCGAGCAAAATATCGATCGCTCCCTAGCTCGAATGGGAGTAGAGACGCTAGACTTGCTACAATTCCACTGGTGGGAATACAGAGATAAAAACTACATAGATGCTCTTACTTATCTAGCAGAACTCCAGCAAGAAGGGAAAATCAAGCACTTAGCACTCACAAATTTCGACACGGAACGGTTGAAAATCATCTCAGAAGCAGGCATTAAGATTGTTTCCAACCAGGTGCAGTTCTCGCTGGTCGATCGCCGCCCTTTGATGAAGATGATTCCGTTTTGTCAAGAGCATAATATTCAACTTTTAGCTTACGGTACGCTTTGCGGCGGATTGCTATCAGAAAAATACTTAGAACAACCAGAACCGCGAGGTACGGCGTTAAACACGGCTTCCCTGCGAAAATATAAAAACATGGTAGATGCATGGGGTGGTTGGAATCTGTTCCAAGAGCTTTTAGCTGTTTTAAAACAAATAGCGGCTAAGCACGATGTCAGCATTGCTAATGTTGCAGTCCGTTACATTCTCGATCGCCCGACAGTCGCAGGGGCGATCGTTGGCACGCGGTTAGGGATATCGGAACACGTCGCCGATAATGCTAAGGTGTTTGCACTGACTTTAGATGCAGACGATACGGGTCAAATTGAAGCTGTATTGACGCGATCGCGAGATCTATTGCAGTTAATCGGCGACTGCGGCGACGAGTACCGACGTTGATCCATCAGTAGAAAGTGAGGATATTTCGCCCAGTGTTTGTATAGTGGGTGATATGGACGATATGGTGAAGCAATGACAGACGTACAAGCTGAGGTTTTGGCAGTCAATGAAAATTTTTACCGTGCTTTTGAGAAGAAAAATCTAGAAGCTATGAGTCAAGTTTGGTCGCAGGGAACTGCTAGCCACTGCATTCATCCTGGACGTAACGCCTTGCGCGGTTGGAAGCAAATTCGCGACTCTTGGGAAGTCATTTTCAAAAATACTAAATATTTAGAAATTGAAATCGAAATTATTAATACAGAAGTTCGCGATACGACTGCTTATATCTTGTTAGTCGAGCGCGTACTACAAGCTAGCAGTAACAAAACCATCAAGGCTGAATCAATCGCCACAAATATCTTCGAGAAGATGGCTGGCAAGTGGTATTTAATACACCATCATGGTAGTCCTTTAGTTAGATAGAATTTCAGGTATTTATCCCAGCGCTTAGCAAACGAACGAAACACGTTTTTCAGTGTGAAATGCAATAATTCATACCAGGGTGAATGGGTAACTATCAGCAAAATTCCCGATTTGCGAGCATGAGGTCAAATATTGCGATCGCGGCGATCGCCCAATAAATATTTCAATGGTGCAATTTCTAGCGGTAAATAATAGTTTTCTGATATAGTAAATTTTTTATAAAGATTTAGGTTAACTGGAATTCAAGTCTGGACGCAGAGTTATTGTTGGATTAAATTGTCTATATACCTCAAATGGAAAGTAGTTTGAGAAACGAAATACCTGGGGAAGATTAGATCGAGTGAAAAAAATCGATCGTCAAATAGGTGTTTCGTTTCTTTTAGTTATCGATCCAAATTAATAGTGACCGATCGCTAGCCATTTGCAATAAGTGGCGCGCGGTGAGAACTCGGAATTCGGAATTCATTGCGACTTGCAACTTGCGACTTGCTAATTGCTCCTCATCCCGAAATAGAACTCTATACTGAGAGAAGGTAGGAATGGCAATCGAGGGTAGTGTATGATTCCAAATCCCGCGATCGTGCAAGCTGTGGAACAATTGGAATATCGCGTCACGGTAGGAGACGTAGCAGCTCAGATCGGGTTAGATGTCGGTCAAGCTCAACAGGGATTACTTGCTCTAGCTAGCGATGTCGGCGGACACATGCAGGTAGCTAACTCAGGTGAAATCGCCTACCAGTTTCCGCAGAATTTGCGGGGAGTTTTGCGCAACAAATACTGGCGGTTGCGCTTGCAGGAATGGTGGCAAAAAATTTGGAAAATCCTATTTTACCTGATTCGGATTTCGTTTGGCATTGTTTTGCTTGTCTCAATCGTGCTAGTCTTCCTCACGATTGCAATTATTGTTACAGCTACAAATCGGGATGGTGACGATCGCGGCGATCGCGGCGGTGGTGGGTTCTACATGCCTTACTTTTGGATTGGTCCAGATTGGTTTTGGGTATTCTATCCAGATTACGACACCCGCTATCAACAGCGGAGACGGGAAACCAGCAATTTGAATTTTTTAGAAGCGATATTCTCGTTTCTCTTTGGTGATGGTAATCCCAATATCGATCTAGAAGATAAACGCTTCTCGCTGATTGCCGCTACAATTCGTAACAATCGAGGTGTAGTAACGGCAGAACAAATTGCTCCCTATCTTGACGACTTAGGCGAGGGATATGCCCAGGAGTACGAAGATTATATGCTGCCCGTGCTGACCAGATTCAACGGTCAACCACTTGTTAGTCCAGAAGGACATCTCGTTTACCATTTTCCAGAGTTGCAAGTTAGTGCGACTCAGCGACAATCTCGACGTGTACCAGCATTTTTGCAAGAGTTACCCTATCGTTTCAGTGCAGCTAGCTCTGGGCAAATTATGCTCGGTATTGGCTTGGGCGCGTTGAATTTTGTTGGGTTGCTAGTATTGGGTAATTTACTCGCAGATGGGTTAGCAGCAGCTCAGCTCGGTGGACTGGTTGCCTTCGTGCAGGGAGTTTATGGGTTGCTGCTCGCATACGGCGTAGGTTTTTTGCTTCTACCTCTGGTAAGATATTTTTGGGTGCAGAGGCGCAATCGCAAAATTAGCGATCGCAATCAAAGACGGCAAGCAAGAGCAAATCTGCTAGCTAGCTCCGATTTAGTCTTACAGCAAAAAATTGCTTATGCAAGTCAGTTTGCCGCTCAATCTACGATTACTAAAGACGATGTAGTCTACTCGACTGATAGCGATTTATTAGAACAAGAAAGCCAAAATCCGGCGCAAACCGATGCTGATTGGCAACGTCGTTTATCTGGCTCTCCCTAGCTCCGATTTCATGCCATCTATAGCTATCGATTTATGAATGAACATTGTTTCACGATAAAATTTTGTCGTAAAATAATAATCGATGTAGAAGAATTGAGGAGAAGGTGTTTACAACAACATTATTCAAGGTAGTATTGAATACGATATCTATTTGTTAAATTTTGTCATAAAGTTATAGCGCGCTCATGTCACTTCCTGAGTCCACAGAATCTAGTGTCAAATTACAGCAATATTGGCTGTTACTCAAACGACATTACTTACCACTATCAATCGTGTTTGGAGTAGTTGTCGCACTGACAGGTATAAGCTTAGCATTGCAAAAGCCAATATATGAAGCAGAAGGAAAGTTACTATTTAGAAAAAATAGCCCTAGTTCTTCGTATTTACCTGAAGTGAGTAAGGGTATAGGTGAATTGCAGCCATTACAAGAGCAAAATAATCCTGTAGATACAGAAGCGGAAATTATACGTTCTCTGCCTATTATAAAAAAAACGATTACGCGGTTGGAGTTGAAGGATGAATCGGGTAAAACTCTTAAACCCGAACAATTTCTCAAAAAACTAGACGTAACAGACGTGAAAAAAACGGACGTGTTGCAAATTACTTATAGGGATGCAGATCCAAACAAAGCTGCAACAGTAGTCAATACTTTAATGGGTATTTATTTAGAAAATAACTTACTTGCTAATCGCTCTGAAGCCGTTTCTGCGAGAGAGTTTGTGCAAAAACAGTTGCCCAGGGCGGAAACGAGTTTGCGTCAAAGCGAGTCAGAGTTACGTCAATTTCAAGAGCAGAATAAAGTTGTCGATCTAAATGAAGAAAAAAGAGCGGCAGTAGCAATTATTGCCGATATGCAACGCCAAGCTGCGAATGCTAATGCTGGTTTGGCAGATGCAAAAGCTCAATCTGAACTGCTGAAACAGCAATTAGGAGAAACTTTAAATAGCGCCGGAGCGGTAACTAGTGTAAGTCAATTTCCAGCCGTTCAAGGTATTTTGAAAGAGATCCAACAAATAGAATCGCAGCTTGCGGTGGAACAGAGCCGCTTTCAGGCAGATTTTCCTAATGTCGTCTCCCTCAAGCAAAAGAAAGCAAGTTTAGAGCAATTACTCAAACAACGCTTAAAACAAGTGGTAGGAGAACAAAAACTTCTTAGAGGAAATAGCTTACAAAATAGTGAATTCGATCAAAAACTGACAGAAGAGTTTGTGAGGGCAGAAGCAAGACGTTTGGGTTTATCTAGTCAACTAGCAGCAATCTCAAACGTTCAATCTTCTTATAGAGAAAGACTCGATCGATTACCTCAGTTGGAACAAGTACAACGGGCGTTAGAACGAAAAATTCAAACAGCTCAATCTACCTATTTATTACTACAGCAAAAATTACAAGAAATTCGGATTGCGGAAAATCAGAATATAGGTAATGCTCGCGTCATTTCAGCAGCCATACCACCAGAAGAAGCGGTTGCTCCCCGCAAAATGTTGTACCTGGTGACGGGAATTATGCTGGGTGGAATATTAGCAGCTGCTACTGCTTTGATATTAGAAAAACTAGATAAATCGCTCAGAAGCGTTGAGGAAGCTAGAAAAATATTTGGCTATACCTTACTGGGGATAATTCCAGCCTTGAAAAAATCTGAGAACATTTTCTTGCGCGATCGCTCCCTAGAAAGAACTACACCAGAAATTTTAGTGCAAGAGTCACTGCGATCGCCTTTCAGCCAAGCATATCGAATGCTGCAAGCTAATTTGAAATTTCTGAATTCTGATAAACAGCTTAAAGCAATTGTCGTTACGAGTTCCGTCCCTAAAGAAGGAAAATCAACGGTTGCAGCAAATTTAGCTGTCACCATCGCTCAAATGGGACGTAAGGTTTTGTTAGTCGATGCAGATATGTATCGTCCCTTGCAGCATAAAATCTGGGAATTACCCAATCACTTGGGTTTAAGTAATATTATTGTGGGTCAGACCGAACCAAAAACAGCGATCAAAAAGATTACGGCTAATCTTCACATCCTAACTTCTGGAGTGATTCCACCGAATCCCATGGCACTACTGGATTCTCAAAGGATGGCATCTCTAGTTACTGTTTTTTCAGCCAATTACGACTACACAATTATTGATACTCCTGCTTTAAATGCGGCTGCTGATGCAGCAATTTTGGGTAAAATGACCGATGGAGTTTTATTAGTTGTTCGACCTGGTGTGGTAGATACTGCTGCTGCTATCCGTGCTAAAGAATTTCTAGAAAAGTCAGGGCAATATGTCCTCGGTCAGGTAGTGAATGGATTTAATCCCGATAGCGAACAATACTACTATTATCGTTCTAGCCAGTCGGAAGAAGATGATAATGTAGCATTAGCGGAAAGTCATTCTCCTCTGAGCATTAGCAAAAAGAGATGAGGTTTTTCTGGTTCGATTGAATTTGTAACCACTCAGTTCATTTTGATGCCAACAGAGCAAATTTTAGCGATCGCCCCTACGACTCGCTCTAAATCCTCGTTGGTTAAATTAGAGCCAGAGGGAAGGCACAGACCGCAAGCAAACAGCTCTTCCGCTACCTCACCTCCAACTGTCTCGTATTGGGCAAAAGCAGGTTGGAGGTGGAGTGGTTTCCAAACTGGGCGAGTCTCAATGTGCTGCTGAGCGAGGATTTTACGGACTTGTTCTCTATCTGCACCGAAAATATGAGGATGAATCGTCATGCAGCTCAACCAGCGCGTGGCGCGACCGTAACTCGCTTCTGGCATAAATGATATTCCTGGCAGGTCGCCCAAAGCTTGCCGATAAACTTCAAAGTTGCGCCTTCTAGCTTGTACCCGTTGCTCCAGGACTTGCAATTGACCTCGACCAATTCCCGCTAATACATTGCTCAGCCGATAGTTGTAGCCAATTTCTGAGTGTTGGTAGTGGGGCGCTGGATCGCGTGCTTGAGTGGAGAGAAATCTGGCTTTGATGACAATTTCTGTCTCGTTGGACACTAACATTCCACCTCCAGATGTCGTAATGATTTTATTGCCATTGAACGAAAAAATGCCAATCTTACCGAAACTACCGGGCGATCGCCCCTTGTAAGTTGCTCCTAGAGATTCAGCTGCATCTTCAATCAACGGCACTTCGTAGCGGTTGCAGGCTGCTAAAATCGGGTCAATGTCAGCACTTTGACCGTATAGGTGGACGACAACTACAGCTTTAGGTAATTTACCCAACCGCGCCCGTTTATCCAAGGCTGCTTGTAACAATTTGGGGTTCATGTTCCATGAAGTGCGATCGCTGTCAATGAAGACAGGTTTTGCACCTAAATAGACGATGGGGTTAGCTGAAGCCGCAAAAGTGAGTGTCGAGCAAAATACCTCGTCTCCAGACTCCACTCCAACTAATTGCAAGGCTAAGTGTAAAGCCGCCGTGCCAGACACTACAGCAGCAGCATGATTGACACCAATTACATGACAAAATTCTTGTTCAAAAGCTTCTAAATGGGGACCAACGGGAGCAATCCAATTCGTATCAAATGCTTCTTTGACATACTCAATCTCTTCCCCGCTCATATGAGGAATAGAAAGCAGGATCGGTTTAATCATTTTAATAGTAATATTACTATTTGTTGCAAAAAATATTATTCCATTTTAACAATAAAGTTATTTTATCGCTATACTTAACTTCTCGTATTATTTGTTGTGTTAGCATCGATATGTATAATATTAAACCGATTTAAATGTAGGCTTTTTTACACGACTAAGAGCCTGGACTTTTTCTCAGATAGTCCTATTTATTCGTTGCCAATAGAGAATTTTAGTCACGCTAATTCTTGAACTTGCATTTGAAAAAGCAGTTACATTTGACTCATTTACGTCTTAGCTTCAACGATTAAGTTCAAACAAATATAAACTTTATTTTGTACAAACGAAATATAAACCACCTGCTAAAGGTTGTCTTGCTAATTCTTCTACGCTTGTACACATACTATTTCCTTCAATTTGGGCAGAAGAACCAACAGCAGTGACTTCAAAACCAACAGTTCTCAATAGTTGTTCTACTTCTTGTGGTCTATACCAATACACGTAAGGTTCGCGATCTAGTAAAGCAGAAAGATTCCACTTTCCTCCTAATTTAAGCCAAGGCAGATACTGAAGAGAAAGACTTTTAGCCTGCAAGCTACGCAAAATACGTAAATAGACTAAATACGGTTTGTAGATTAAAGTCTGCGCTCTCACTTCAAAGCAAAGAAATGAAAATAGTGCTGTACCACCTGGTTTTAGAATACGATATGCCTCTTCAAAAGCTTTTAGCTTTGCTTGGTCTCCATCTATAGAGCTGATGATTTGTTGGAGATATAAGATCTGGGCAAAGCTATCATCGACATAACTTAGTTTGGTGGCATCTTCTACTTCAAAAGTAATTTCGCTTGAAGGATCTTTTTGCTTTGCTTGCTCAATAAATTCAGGTACATAATCGTAACCTATGAGAGAAGTAAAGCCCATCTTTCTCATCTCTAGTAAAATTCTACCTCCTGCTGTCCCTGCTTCTACTGTCTTCAAATGTTTATCTAAGTAGTTATCAATTAAATACTTTTCTTCAAATTTTAGACCTTTTCCATATGCCCAAGTATTAAATTCTTCAGTAGATTGATAAATTTTCTTATTGTCGAGCATAAATAAATCTCTCCTTTCGATTTTTTTAAATTTGAGAAGAACGATAGGCTGGAAAGAAACTTGTCTTAAGTAGTTGTTCGGATTCAACATTCAGTTTCTTCGCTTGTAGCTCTACTAAATATTGATACTTATCTGCATCTGCGATCGAACGCAAAGTCAAAAAATTATGCTTCAGTTTAGAAAAACCCGCTTTAAAGTGGTGTAGGCTATCTTTGTTACCTCCAACACCACCCCCTAGTTGAAAAATTTTGTTACCACGTTCCTTAGCCCAGAACCGCACGCGATCGAATAAGAGTTTGCTGGGAGATTGTTTGAGGAACTCGGTTTTAGTCCCTCCTAAATGGTATTGCACTATCCCACAAATTTCTGTGAAGATGCCAGCACAAACAATTTGGTTATCGAATTCTACAATACCAAGGTGAATGTTTTCATGTAGATTAGCTAGCTCGGTAAAATAATCATAGCCAAAATAATACATTTGCTTCGCAGTTACGCGATTCATTGTTTCTTCATAGATAGAAATAAAGTCTTTTATGTAATCTTCGTACATTACTATCTTAGCGGTAAATCCAGCACGCCTACAGCGATTGATATGAGTGCGATGTTCAGAACGAGTTTGCTGCCAAATTTCTGCTTCAGAAAGCATGAGATTTATAGATACAGTCTCTCCAGTTATTTGACAAATTTGAGGAGGTAAGATTTGTTCAAAACCGTAATTGAGTATGGGGTGTAGGCGAAAGAACGCCGAACAGATGTTTTTCGATCGCAATACCTTCGCCAAATAAGATACGGCTAAATTTAAAAATTCTCCTTGTCCAAATGCTGCATCACTCAGCAAAATCCCAGGATAACCGTAGGGAGAGATTGCATCAAATATTTCTTCATGGTACGGAGCGTTTTCATATAAGTCCTGACAGCTACGTATTAAGTAAGGAATAAGAAATATTTTGTCCTGTTGAGTAATTAAAATTGCTTCTGGAATAGTTTGAGTTCTAATTGCCTCAAGCTTGAGATATTCTGGTAGATGATAAATATCATGTCTAAGTTTTTGTAATGTCTGAGACCATAATGGGTCATGTGGTTTGATAACCTGAAGATCGAACATGAGTTTTTGAACTGTGCTTTAACTGTAAGAACGATAGGCAGGAAAAAAGTCTAAGCTAAGTAGTAGTTCAGCTTGAGTATTTAAGACTTTCGCCCGTAAATTGACTAGATGATAGTACTTTTCTTCGTTTGTAATCAGTTTGAAAGTCAGAAAATCGTGTTTCTGCCTGGAAAACCCTGACTTAAAAGTATAGAGGCTGTCTGTAGTCGAACCTCCCACTCCGCCTCCTATATGTAGAAATTCATTCCCACGCTCTTTAGCCCAAAGGCGCACGTAATGTAAAAGAAAATTAAAAGGGGATTGGTGTAAATATTTGGTTTTCGTTCCTCCCAAATGAGCTTGAACAATACCACAACATTCAAAAAATAAGCTAGTACATGCGATTTCGTTATTGACTTCTACGATACCTAAATGAATGTTCTCTCCTAGTGACAATAAATCCTCAAAGTAATCGCGGCTAAAGTAATAAAATTGCCTAGCATTGACTCGATTCATTGTCTCTTCGTAAATAGCAATAAATTCGTCAATATATTGCCTAAACTCGACCATTCTGCCAGTGAAACCTAGTCGCTTGCACTTATTAATAGTGCTTTGATGTCCTTTTCTTGTGTGCGCCCAAATTTCTGATTCAGAGAGAGTAAGATTTACGGATACAGTTTTTCCACTATCTGTTAAATATTCTGAGGGAAAAATCTCCTTGAAGCGATCGCTCAAAAGGGGATGCAATCGCAAAAAAGCTGAACATACATCGCTTTTCTGCAAAAAGTACTTCAACTCATGCAGAGCAAAATCTACAAACTTTGGCGTATTTGCCGCTGCTTCACTCAACAAAATGCCCGGATAGCCATAGGGAGAGACAATATCAAAGCATTCTTCTTCAAGCAATTCTTGTGGTAGTACATCATTACACTGACGTAGTAAATAAGGTACGAAGAAAATTTTATCACTATCAGTAACCAAAAAAGCATTAGCCATTGTTTCAGTTCTGTTTGACTCAATGCCGATGTACTTAGGTAGATGATAAACATCATGGCGGAGCTGTTGCAGAACTTTATGCCACAAGGGGTCTTGTGGATCGATGATTTGAATGTTCATGTTTGTGCAAAAGTTATCAGAGCTACGACCGTGCCATACTCAGAACTGATATCCTATCTGCGCGATTAAGTCTCTATCTCCGACCAAAGTATAGGAAACAATGCTGGATCGCTAAAATCAGGATGACCGTTATGCAATTTGCGACATAAGGCTTCGTAGCCGATATGAATTTGTTCCCCTTTCTGATTCCAAAAAGGTCGATAATGGTTGCCATCGTCTTGCATATGAACTGCCATTGCTAGCCGCAAAGAGTCACTGTAATTGGGAGAGCTACCATGTATTGTCAGACAGTGATGAAAGCTAACTTGACCTTTTTGTATGGTCATTGGCACTTTTGTAATTTGTTTTCCTTGCTGGCGAAACTTTTCTTCCAGCTCATTCAAGTTCGGGTCGAAAAAATTCTTCATCAAATGAGTATCTTTCCACTTGTGGCTACCATCAATGACAATCAATGGACCGAGGGATTCATCACAGTTTTGAAAAGGAATCCAGGCGGTGAGCAATTTGTCGGAACTGCAAGTAGACCAGTATGCTTTATCAGTGTGCCAGCCTACCACTCCGTTATGACTATCCTTAATTGTTGGTAGCTTACACAGCAGCGAATCAGCGAACAGTCGAATTCTTTTTGTTCTGGATAAACGCGCGGCGATCGCCGCAATAATTGGATAAAAGCCTAGTTTGTGGAGTTGCTTGTTTTGTAAGGAAACAAATTCGTTATTCCGAATGAAGCTTTTATCTTCTGGTTTCCAGTCACTATAAGCATTTTTTCCGAGCAGTGGAGTGTCTCGCTCTCCACGATAGTATCTTTCACTACCTAAAATTGCTGTGTCGAGCAGTTCGTCTGGGAGTATCTGTTTTGAAATATACCAGCCATGTTCTTCGTAGAAAGCAATATCTGCTTCTGTTGGTAGAAGCGCTAGCTGTTCTTCCGAAAGCCGGAAGGCACAAGTTTCCATTTGCGATCGCTCCTTATAATTGTCTAATCATTAGGATGACAACTTATTTCCTTGACCTTTGAATTCTGCTGATGTGGTGTAACCTTCTTGATTAATTCCCTCTTGTTGCAGAACTTTAAACACGGTCAGAAATAAAATTTTTAAATCCAGCCACAAACTCCAGTTATCGACATACCAAACGTCGAGGACAAATTTCTCTTCCCAAGTGATGGCGTTGCGACCATTGATTTGAGCCAAACCCGTAATGCCTGGTTTCACTTCATGACGGCGAGCTTGTTCTGTAGTATAACGGTCGAGATACTTCACCAATAAGGGGCGGGGACCAATGAAACTCATGTCGCCTTTGAGCACGTTCCACAGTTGGGGCAGTTCGTCAAGGCTGGTTTGCCGCATAAATTGACCGAAAGTCGTCAGGCGCTGTTCGTCAGGAAGTAAATTTCCTTGTGCGTCTTGCTCGTCGGTCATGGTACGAAACTTGTAAAAGTTGAAAATATTACCGTCTTTACCTGGACGGGGTTGAGTGAAAATAACTGGAGAACCCATACGAAAGTGAATGGCGATCGCAACACCAATAATAATGGGAGACAATATTATCAGCGCGATCGCGGCAACAAAGCGATCGAGTAACAATTTAACTAATCGGCTTAACTGCTTGAGCCTGCGCATAAATAACAGCAGATTTACTTGAGTAGACGAAATAAATAATTAGGTATGATTTCTTCTGTCCGAACTGTAACAGAGTTTTTCTTATATTACAGTTTTTTAAGTAAAAAATAGTACTCTGTTACCTGATGGATTGTGCTATCGCCGTAAATGACGGGACTCAGTATGAACGCGATTTTGGTTACTGGAGCCACTGGCTTTGTTGCTAGCCATTTGCTACCCAGACTGCTGCAAGAGAAATTGCAGATTGTGACAGCTGTACGAAACGATTCTGCACGACTGCCAGCCAACGTTACAACCGTAAAAGTTGGTAATATTGACGGCAATACTGATTGGCATTCGGCTTTAAAGGGTATAGATATAGTCGTTCACCTAGCAGCACGCGCCCATATTCTTCAAGATAAAGCGTCCGATCCAGAAGCAGAGTTTTTGCGTGTCAATACCGAGGGAACGGTCAATCTCGTCAAGCAATCGATCGCCTCAGGGGTGAAGCGGTTCGTATTCGTAAGTTCGATTGGAGCAATGACCTCAAGTAGCGATCGCCCCCTCACGGAAAGTTCGCCCTGTCAACCAGATACGCCCTACGGTCGTAGCAAACTGCAAGCAGAACAAGCCCTAGTACAGCTTGCTAGTCAAAGTGCTATGACTTGGACAATTTTACGTCCGCCTCTAGTTTATGGTGCGGGAAATCCTGGTAATATGGAACGGTTAATTAAACTCGTTCAAACAGGTTTACCACTGCCATTTGGTGCAGTTAAAAATCATCGCAGTTTAATTTATGTGGGAAATTTAGTAGATGCGATCGCCTCTACCCTGAACCATCCCCAAGCAGCAAATCAAACATTTTTAGTCAGCGATGAAGAGGATCTTTCCACACCAGAATTAATTCAAAAAATTGCCGTCAACCTAAAGCACCCATGTAACATGCTGTCAGTTCCTCCAAGTTGGTTGCAGATGGGAGGAAAATTAGGCGATACCGTACAGAATGTTAGTAAAAAACAATTGCCTCTCAACACATCGACTGTCGATCGCCTGCTAGGAAGTTTAGCAATTGATAGTAGTTACATTCAGAAGACCCTGAACTGGCAACCCCCCTTTACAGTTGATGCAGGTTTAGCACAAACGCTGCGATCGCCAACTAAAAACAGGGAGCAGAGAGCGGGGAGCAGGGAGCAGTGATGTACAATCTCTACTTTCTACTACCTGCTCCCTTTGAAATTGTTATTTTTCACAGAGTATGACTACCATGCCTTCGATCGTGTTGTCGGTCTTCAGCTTTGGAATTAGTTTCCTGACCGTGAATTTGATTAGACAGCGCTTTCGGCAGAGCTTACTAGATATTCCGAACGAGCGCAGTTCTCACACCCAGCCTACTCCCCGTGGTGGCGGCTTAGGATTTATTATTGCCTTCGCCATTACGAGTGCGATTGCTATGGGAAATAACTATGTTCATCTGTTTGCAGACGTACCATTAAATCTTAATTTAGCGATCGTCTGGTTAATACTAATTCCACTAGCTATTGTCGGAATTATTGACGATCGCAGTAACGTTCCCGCAGGCATTCGTTATTTGGTTCAGTTGGCTGCTGCTGGAGTTGCAGTGACTTATTTTGGTGCTTTTCCTCAGCCTTGGCTGTCGCAGTTTGGAGTTGTCGGGAGTATCGTAGCAATTGTTCTCACTACAATTGGTATGACAGCGATCGTCAACTTCTACAACTTTATGGATGGGTTAGATGGAATTGTGGCTGGAACGAGTGCGATTCAATTAGGTTTTTTTGCCTTTTACCTACATCAACCCCTGTTGTGGTTTCTTGTAGCAGCGCTCGTAGGCTTTCTGTGGTGGAACTGGTCGCCAGCTAAGGTTTTTATGGGCGATGCCGGTAGTACTGTTTTAGGTGCTACGGTAGCGATCGCTTTACTGAATGCTGGCGATAGCGCACTACAGGCTTGGTCAGCCTTGGCTGTAACTCTCCCACTAGTAGGAGATGCAGTTTATACGATCGTGCGTCGGCTGTTACAGAAAGAGAACATTTTCCAAGCACATCGCAGTCATTTGTATCAAAGACTACAGCAATCTGGTTGGGCGCATGAGCGAGTTGCTGCTACGTATATGGGAATAACGCTCGCGATCGCGTTAGTTGTAGGATTTTATGGCTTAAAGGGTGCGATCGGGGGTGCGATCGGTACGGTAGCGGCAGGATTAGGCGGCGAAATTTATTTGCGATCGCGCCTTATCAAGCAGGGGTCTTAACTTCGACAATTTTTTGCCCTAATGCTTCAGCATACAGTTGTTCGTACATTTCTATAATTTTTTGCAGCTCGTACTCATTCATCCGTTCTTTACCCCGTTGACCCATGAGCTTGACTTCTTCGGGGCGATCTAGTATGTGAGCCATAGCTTCAGTCAATCCCTTTACATCCCCAACCTTGACCAAAAGACCGCAGCCTTCTGCAAGTAGATCTTGGATACCGCGAATTTTCGTGCCGATCGCCGGAGTTTCTAGACACAATGACTCCATAATGCTCCTCGGTAGTCCTTCCCGCTCAGAAGCAAGTACGGTAGCTACTGAAGCACGAATTAAAGCAGGAATGTCACGACGATAACCCAAAAAGTGTATTTGCTCGGCAATACCCAACTGGAATGCTAGCTGTTGTAATTTTGCCTGTTGCGGTCCGGTTCCAGCCAATGCCAAGTGTACGTCAGACCGTCTTAGCTTTGCCAATGCTTGCAAAATATCTTGATGTCGCTTACCAGGGTTTAGTTCAGCAATTGATAGAAAAAGTGGTGCATTCGGTGCTAACCCTAACTCCTGGCGTACCATTTGGATTTCAAGATCGCTAACAAATTTGGAACTGTAGCGATCGCAATCTACTCCAATCCCTGGAGTATAGCGGAGTCGATCGTCAGGAACAATCTGATATCGCTTGGCGGCTGCTTCATCCTCTCGGTTGATAACTATTAAGTAATCTGTCCAGGCTCCAGCCAGCTTCTCTAGGGTGAGAAAAGCGGCATTTTTTAACAGCTTCCCACCGCGATAAAAGTGAAAACCATGAGCAGTGTAAATCACCTTCGGCTGACCCCGCTTTCTTAAGTGCTTGAGAGCATATCGAGTCACAAAAGCCGCTACTGGAGTATGCACGTGAACTAGATCGTATCTTTCTTGCTCTACCACTTGTCGAATTTGTTGTGGGGCAACCATGAGATTTTGAAGTTGAAGAGGGTTGCGCGACCATTCTACTTCCCAGACGCGATCGAAAGCTTCCAAGCAATTCGTATTAGTTGAGATGCCTTGTGCCATTGCATCCACTTGCCAGCCTTTAGTGCGGAAATAGTGGACATAAGGGAAGAGAAAGGCATCAATCGTAGCTGGTACAGTGGTAACGATTAATAGTTTATTCATACTGAAATTATCTAAAATCTGTTAGTAACTTGAATAGGTTTTGGTTGAGAAAAATCTTTAATATAGACTTTAATATTAAACTAAGCTACTAAGAATTTGACTGTAATAACTCTTGTAAACCCGTGTGAATACTCGTTAGGGGAGTCCATCCTAAATTTTGCAGTGCGGTGTTATCGGCAAGGCTGTGGCGAATATCTCCAGGGCGAACCTCTTGATGGATTGGGATCAAGTGTTGTTTGCTCAAATCGTTAATTGCTTGGACAATTTCCAATAAGTTTGTTGCTATCCCTCGTCCTACGTTAAAAGTTCTTCCTGCGGCTTTTGGATGTTGCATCACTAGCAAGTTGGCACGAACCACATCAGAAACATGAACGAAATCTCGGCTTTGAAGTCCATCTCCGTATATTGTTGGAGTATTGCCTTGAAGCATTTTATTACAGAATATAGAAATCGCTCCTGAGTATGGACTGGATGGGTCTTGACGAGAACCAAAAACATTAAAGTAACGCAGACTGACAAACTCTAGACCAAAAGTTCGAGCATAAACCTGTCCCATGACTTCTGATGCCAGTTTATCTGCACCATAAGGAGTAATAGGACAAGCTTGCATTGACTCATTTTTTGGCAAAGTTGGTTCGTCACCGTATACCGCAGCACTTCCTGCAAAAATTGCACGGCGCACGCTATGTTTGCGAGCTGCTTCTAAAACATTAAGGGTTCCACCATAGTTAACTTTCCCTGTTCCTACTGGATCTTCAACGCTTTTAGGAACGCTCACAACAGCTGCTTCGTGAAATACATACTCACATCCTTCCATAGCTGCATCAACTGCTGAAAAGTCCGTGACATCACCTACACAAACCTCAAAATTATTTGAGTTAATAGAGTTAAGATTTTCGCGTTTACCAGTAGAAAGATTATCGAGAATCCGAACTTGATAACCTTCTTTAACCAGAGCTTCCACAATGTGGGAGCCTATGAAGCCACATCCACCAGTTACTAATAATGTTTCTTTACTCATTACTATCTGTTTTGCACTTCTCTAAGATTTTCCATGTGATACATATAACAAAGTTTAAGAACACGCTCTAGATACATATCTTTATAGATTCTGAGCTAGCAGTTGTAGTTATCATATTTTTGTAATCTTTTAACATCAAAAATTTTTATTGAAAATAGAATAGTTTATCAAGTTCTATAGCTTTAAAGAAAAAATAGCTTGAAGGCTTTACATCTTCATCATCAGTACAAGCTTTCAGATACTCAAAAACTTCCAGCGCCACTCAAACATAGCAAACTTTGTAAAGAAACAATATACGAAAATCATAAGTTTTGATTATCTTCGGAAGTAGCATATAAAAGCTCTTGAACATCTTAAAAACCTATCTTTTTATCTAGTCTTAGCTCAAATCTAAACCTAATCATGTCTGCACCGGAATGAGAATACCATTGCTTGCGTTAGCCACATGTTGCCAAATACTGCTCTAACGACTTCCCAGAGTCTTGAATATTGCCACTTCTGGGGGTAGTTAGATACAGTTTATTTTGGTATTAAAACTGTAGAATATCATTTACTATTGACAGCATTCACTGAGATGTATAGAGGTTCACATCGATCATACTATATAAATGTATAATACATTTGTTCTCTGAGCAATTCTCCTTTAGTGGTAGATATGGAATGAATATCTACTTCTTTTTACTCAGAATTTTCTGATGAAATTAAATACCAAGTGAGAGTTTTCTTAACATTAGCTTTCTTATCAATAGTTTCTATAGCACTCCTATTCCATGAATGAGTTTAGGGCAGACTAAAGCCTATTCCGAGCAAGATACTCATGCCACAAACTATATAGGATTGCTCTAAGTGAAAACCTTTAATTATTTTTTATCTACAAATTAATACTGATAGATAAAATCACTTACTTCTACTATAGAAATTCAATAAATAATCGACTGTAAACTATTTTAGTTGAAAACCCTCTGTAAAATCACAGGTTTTTTTCAGTTCAAAATCACAATCAAATTTTAGGTTAATCTATGTTTGACGAGCTTTACATAATAGCTTTATCCGTAAAAATCCTGTTGGGTTTAAAAAAAAATAAGACTATATTTAATTTTAGGTCGAGTTTATGTAGCTCTTGTGAAGCAGTCGCTGTTAAAACCTGAAAGCAAAACTTATTAATTATTACATGAGTTTGTACTACAAACTAACTAGTACAAAAGTTAACAAAATTTGAAAGCTTATGGATTGAATTAACGGCAATAAACTATTTATTTATCTCGATCTTTTAACCGTCATTACTTAAGGAGTGTTAAATATGAAGCACCTATATCAACAGTTGACTAATACAATGATAGTTCAAAAGCAAACTAATTACAAAAAAACTATTCTACTAGCTAGTGTTATTTCATTGCTTATCTCTTCATCAGCTGCCTGTTCTGACAAATCTCAGGTATTAATAGATGTTAAGAATGAGAATAGTAAAGCGAGTAGTAAAGTCATAGCTACTGGTAAGCCGTTTTTTCCTATTGGCGTTTATCATGTTTCATGGTACTACAGTAGCGAGCAAAGAATAAACGATTTACGAAATATAGCAGCAGCAGGTTTCAATACAATTCATGCCTCTATTAAAAGCAATGACGACCTCAATTATGATTACGAAAAATTCCTTGATGAGGCCGACAAACTTGGTGTAAAAGTTATTAGTGAGTTTGGAGTTGATCGTGTTACAGCTGTAAATAAGTTTAAAAATAAGCCAGCTGTTCTTGGCTGGAATATAGGTGATGACGCTGGTAGTCATGGAAGTGCCAGTGAGTTATTACAAGTACATAATCAAGTCAAAGCAATAGATCCTGAACATTTGACTTATACTAGTGTTGCCTTTGATGTTAATATGTCTCGTCTTAAGCAAACTTATACGAATTACGCTCATGTTGCAGATATAATAGGCGGTCAAAGCTATCCTATTGGCTTACCACTCCCCATAAACAACGTTAAAGATGTTTATAGTATTGCCCGTAGTGAGGCTACAAAATACAATCGTCCAGTTATTGCTAACTTACAAACTTTCCGTTGGAATCATATTGCCTGGAGCGAACTAGGTACGGCAAATAGACGATGGCCAAGCGCTGAAGAAGTTCGTAATATGACTTACCAAGCTCTTCTAGCTGGGGTCAAAGGGATTATATTTTATACCTATTGTGATAATGAAAACCAGCTCACGACAAAGCCAGATGTATGGAAGGAAATGAAAAATCTAGCACTTGAGATTAAGAAGTTAAGTCCTATTTTACTAAATGGAAAACGAAGAATAATTAAGACTAATACAGCGGACTTAATAGCTGGAACCTGGAGTTATCAAGGACGCACTTATGTTCTTGTAATTAATACATCAAATAGTGAGATGAAACCAGTTTCAATTCAAATACCTTCAACTATTGTAGCTGAAGCTAAACCCATGTTTTCTACTCATTCTTTAGATATGTTTGCTAAAGACGGCAGACTCTCCGGTTCGATCAAACCTCTAGAAGTGCACGTTTATAGGCTTTGACTCTAGACAATAATTTGTAACATATTGGGAATTTATAGTAATCTTCTAAGTACAGGACAAAAATTGTAACGAGTGGAGAAACTCATCAGATTTTAAGTCTAAATCGGTGACAATAGAACGAAGATAATTGAAGCCATAACGAAAAATACTCGCTTGTCGTCGTCCATGTTTCTTAATTTTGATGGGTTGATGTTGATGTAACCACTCGCCAGTTTTCACCGCCCAACATAAAGCCAAAGTCATCAAAGCTAAAAGTTTGCTTAAACGTTCTGAGTCAGTAAAATGAGTTGATTCGAGACAAAAGCCTCTAGTTTTCAACATTCCAAATAAAGTTTCAATCCCCCAACGGCGAGCATAGTCAGCAATCGCAGTAGAAGGCGAGCTATCGCAGATGATAATTAACAATTCACCATCTTCCAGACGTAAGGCACACACATAAACGAAACGACCCCAAACCCAACGACGACCTGATAAAACCTCGGATTGACTCTTTTGGAGATGGGCAAAAATAATCGTTGCACAAAGGCTTTTTTGACCATCATGTATTTTTTGATTAGCTTTGATTCTCAATCGAAAAGGAATCAGTGGTTCAAGCATTAGGTAGGTTAACCACTCCTGCCCGATAAATTCTCTATCTCCGCACAGATAAGCAACTTGAGCATCAGGAAAGATTTCGCGAAACCGCTCGAACAAATCCATTCGCTCATCACGGTTAGAATTGCCTTTTTTGGGCAGCATAGTCCAAACTAAAGGATAAGCGACCCCTTGATGTACAACTCCGAGCATCAAGATATTAAAACGAGTTTGCCCAAATGACCACTCCGCGCGGTCGAGACTCAATACCCAAGGTTGGGGAATATTCATCAATGTGACAATTATTTTAGCAATCATTGGATAATCAAGGTCAAATTTTCTGAAAAAACGTTGTAATCGTTTATAATTTGAATCGATTTTGGTTTCACTACGAAATCCTGTCGCTAGTTCTGCAAGATTGATTGTTTTGACTCTGAGTAAAGCGATAAGAAATAAGGCAAGAAAGTTTAATCTAGCTCCATGCCATCCCAAAAGAGGTTTTAAGGTTTCTCGAAGTAAGTTAATCTGATTCATGGGGTTTCTGCGATTGTCTGGTAACTTTCTATGAAACCCCTTTCTTGTCACGCTTTGCAACCTCTCTCTATTTTTTGTCCTGTACTTAGAGTAATCTTATTTAATTTTTGAAAAAACTATTGGTAACTGGGCAAGCTCAAATATAAATTGACTTTTGAATGTGGTGTAACTTCCAAGTTCAATCAGAGTTATTACGCTCTATTTAATGCCGTCAGAATTAGTTGAAAGAAAACACTTCGGCGAATTCAAAAGCTGTCCCGGATGCTGTTGGTTGATGTTGTCACTATTGCATGTATCCCACGTTGCCTCCCATTTTATTAGATCTACTTGATTGACTGGACTACCTGCTCGATGGCGTAGTAATTTGAAATTTAAGCCTGTAGCGATTGCAAAAATATCTACTAAAGCTTTTATCGCTTGTTCTACTACGCCAACAGCCAACAAATAGTCTTTTTCAAAGAAAGCTTTATTCATTAATGTAATGCAATGATGATACCGACTAGCTAATATCTTTTTTAAAGATAAAGATTCAACACGATATCCAAGTAAAATCTGAGGAAGACACGAGAAACAGCTAGTCTTATAAGTTCGCAGTAATAGATCGTAGTCTTCCATTCTAATCGCATTTTCGCGGTATTGATGAGTCAAGAACCACTCCAATTTTCCTAGCCAAGTTGGATGAGCAAGAGGAAACCCAGACCAAGGACGACTGCAAATTTCTGCATGAGATTCCGTTGCAAAAGTACATCCTCTAGAATGACCATCTTTGTCAAACACAATGGTTCGAGTTGCTAACAAATCGATATTAGGATGTTTTTCCATATATCTTACCTGGGCTTCCAGACGTTCGGGATAGGAAATATCATCACCGTCCATTCTGGCAAAATATTTTCCCTTAGCTAATGAAATCGCTTGATTTAGCCGATGGGAAAGATTCATATGTAAGCCATCTGCAATAACTGTAATCCGTGGATCTTGAAAGCTTTGAGCTACAGATAAAGTTCTGTCTTTAGAGCCATCGTCAATTATAATTAACTCCCAGTTACAATAGGTCTGATTCAAAATGGAACAAATTGCAGCTTTTAGAGTTTTTTCAGAATTCAAAACAGGTAAACCAATAGTTACTAGCGGCTGCATAATTTTTCTTCACTTTAATGAATTAGTTGGGTGTTATTACTCGACTGTTAACTTAAACAGCTAGCTATAAAAATTATTTCATAAACTACTCTGTAAAGCCATAAAAACGATTAAATATTTAGTATTTTTCGATATTCAGTTATCTAATTTTTGCTAAGACAACTCCAACTGATAGCATATAAGCAATAGTTACACTATTTCCTAAAGAACCAAACATTCCCTCGCTCATAGAAAATACCCAAAAGCACGTTGTCATCAGTAAAGGGAAAACTGCATATTTATCTTCTTCGGCATAATCTTTTAAATAATGGTATGTATATGTAAAACTAGCTATGGCTAAAAAAAACAGTAAATATGCCGCTATAATACCGTTTCTCCCTAATACATCAATTACAGTATTATGTCCTCCTAAACCAAAGTTTGAATCGAAGTAATTGTATCCATGACCTAACAAACTCATATCTTCCAAAGTCTTTAACCAAATTGTTTCTCTACTATCAAAACCGCCATACTCTTCCTTTTCAGTAAAACTGCTATATACGTTAGCCCATATTATTTGAGATTGTTCGCCAGCAAATAAAAACACTAGGCTGACAGCAGTAATCACAACAAAAAGTATTATAAACAAATGTTTCATGTATCTTTTATCGCTCTTGAACATTCTCCAAATAAATATGGCAAATATGACAAAAAATGCAATTAAGGATGTACGAGACTTAGATAGAAAGATTAAAATAAAGTTTCCTAGTAAGAGCAGAAAATAACAGTAAGTATAAGTAGTTTTCTTTTTCGCATTTAAAGCAGCAATAAGTAGAACAAATACGCCAGCAGATGTTGCTGTACAAGTCATTCCCAGTTGGTTAGAGTTGGCAAATACGCCTTGATATAAAATATTCTCAAATGGGTAAAATAATAGAGAGATAATAATATACGGAAGATGTCCTAATAAGATTGCTATTGCAATCGTTATATTAGCATTTTCTTTCATCAAATGAGGTAAAGCATTAAAAAAAACTAATGGTATACCGATCGCAAACCAAAATCCATCTCTAACAATTGTTGAGTCATTGTTAGCTAGTCCTGATATTATTAGTACAATGCTGAAAGAAGTCCAGAGCGCAATAAATGGGAACGCCCTATCATTAAATTTCCCGAGACGAAAGCGAGCTAGCATTATTAGTAACAAGCAACTCATACCAACAAGAAAGTAGCGTAGATTCATAATGTTTGGGTCGTACCCAATATCTGAGCTACCTAACCCAATCAAAGATATTCCTCCAAATAATATAGATAAAAGAATTGTTGTTAAAATCTGACGCTTGCTAAAGTTAATCATAAATACAGTTTGAGAAAATACTGCTATCTTACCATTAGAATTACATTTGCTAATTTAAGCAATTAGTGTAGTAAAATTCTAATTCTTTGACTCCTTTTACAATCTCAAACCCACTTTTCTCTACAGTTGCTAATGCTTGTAATTGGTTGATAGACTGCTTATTTTGCTTAATGTACATGACAGTATCAGCCCAAATAGAGGCTGGTTGCGACAGAGAAATTCGATGTAATAAGGGCTTCACTACATCTGCTTCTTCTGGAACAACATCTGAAAAAATACAAGGTAATCCTGCTGCCTGTGCTTCAACCAACACTAGACCCAACCCTTCGTATAGGGATGGAAAGAGAAAAATATCCATAGCACCAAGCATCAATCGAGGGACATCAGGTCGACTACCAGCAAATAAAACGCGTTCAGTTAAACCAAGTTGAGCAACTCTTTGTTGAATGACTGAACTTAGTGAGCCATCACCAACTAATAATAAATAGATGTTGGGGTCTCGCTTGACTAACTCGACGGCGATATCGATTAGAAATTGATGATTCTTCTGTTTTTCCAATCTACCTACATGACCGATGACAAAAGCATTCGCAGGTAGATTAAATTCAGTACGAACAGTAGTTGGATCGACAACATTTTGAAACGGAGTGAGGTTAATGCCACAGTAAAGAGTTTGCCAACGGGGATCGGTCTTCCAAGCTGAACCAAATAAATCTGCTGCTGCTTGACAACTAGCTCCCAGACCTTGTGTTGCGTAGCGAGCGATCCACCATTTAGTCAAAATGTAGTACAGGCGGCGACGCAATCCTGTCCTAGCTTCTATTGATGAAGTATCGATATGGCTGTGAGCAATGCGGACAGGTACACCTGCTTGCTGAGCTAAACGAAGGATGTAGCCACTAAAGTGATGAACGTGACTGTGAACTATGTCGTAGGGTCCATGCTCTCGTAAAATTCGATTGAAGTTACGAGCGTACAACCAGGGCTGCTTTTGATTCAAGCAAGGGATTATCCTACTACCAAGGGCAAGAACTTCATCATTGTAAGCACATGGCTGTAACTGGTGAACTAAAAAATCCATTTGAAAGCGATCGCGATCGATACGGCGTAGAACGTTTAGCAGCCATGTCTCAGTACCAGCTCGTTCCATCCCACCCACCACCTGGAGAATGCGGAGCGCACGTTGTTGACCTATTGTCATAGCTTCTTATCTCCTATTGGTGTGTTTTTAAGCTTGTGCAGAGCATGAAGTATAACTGTAAAAGTCAAACCAGCTTCGGCAATTGCGGCAAATAGCAACGCAATTGCGGCTCCACGCAATCCATTAGTTGGAATCAACCAGAAACTTGCTATGGCTGAGATAGCTGTAACTAGAATAAATAAAGGTATTTGAATACGAAAGTATCTAGCAGCTGTCATTGCGTAGCCTAAAAAGGAGGATAAGTAATTAACTCCAGCAACTACCATTAACAACACAAATAAATCTACTTGTTTTGCATACTCAGGTCGATAGAGAATAATAAGAATTTCTCGACCAGCAAAAAGAGCTACTAAGATACACGTTCCTCCCAGAAGTATACCTATTCCTAGCAACTTGAAGATAAGTGTGCGGAAAGCATTACTATCTCCTATTGAGTAATATTTTGCCAATTTGGGACTAGCGGACTCTCCTAATGAAGATACTAACATCCTCCCTGCTACTATTAAGTAAGATATAGCAGCAAATATACCTAAGTCTCTCTCTCCTAAATATTGCTCAATGAAATAGCGGGGAATATTGGTATTTAGAGAAATTAACATCATTACAATACCTAGAGGCAGAGAGAGCCATACAAGCTGACCTAACATTTTCATATCCCAGCGTGGCTGGAGTTTTATTTTTTCTATAACTGGTTTTTTATCTACCTCAACTTGCCTTGTTAATACTTTCTCTTTCAGTATTAATGCGCCACTACGAACATCGTATGCTATTAAGACTACAACCCAGGCAAAAGCTAATCCTACAACACCAAATAGTATGCCTCCCGTAATGTATACTCCAAAACCTAGAAAGAGAAGAGACAGAGGTCCTTTGATGATTAATGAAATGGCAATACGATCCATCCTTTCGTGCTGTTGAATCAGTCCATAAAATACATCACTGATTGATTCCACTACTTTAGCTAAGCCAATCACTAAAATAACTGCGGAAGTCTCCCAGCGATAATTTGCAAAAAAAATAATTGCTGCAATAATTGCCAGAGCTACCCCCGTGGCAAGCAGTCTGAGTCCAAGGTAGTCTCCAAAAGTATATTGGTGTTTAGCATCTGTTGCCTGAACTGCTCGCAGTTGAAGATTTGTAAACATTAAAACTGGCGCAGTAATTGCTAGTCCTAAAGTAAATTGCCCTACAACTTCTGGGCTACCAAGTTTAGCAAGGACTACTAACATTCCCCATTGGCAAGCTGAATATATAGCGTTGCCAACAAATGTCCAAGAGAAATTGCGGCGCAATGTCAGGGGCTTCTGCTGTTGAGATCCCATTACGTATATTTGTTAACTTTTATTTATGCTTATAAAGTATACCGTTTCTCATACCACAAATTTTATTCATCGAATTTGCTGTAGATTACTGTTAACGATGAAAACCTTGTAACAAAACGTTGTGCTTGCTCACAGAAAATGACTATGAAGATTGCTTACATAGCATTTTTACTGAATAGATATAGGTAAAAAGAAAGATTTAAACTAATTGAAACTACGCTTTAAAAATACTTTATTAATAAGGAGGGAATTTAGATGATTATTGTTAGTTGTGCTGCTGCTTGTATAGACTCCACCGTGTTGTCGAATTGTGAAGAGACGACAAAAGCAATGCATGTCAAAAAATGCACTTGGCAGCAAAATAGCGAGAGCTTGAAGGAAAAGCGCGATCGCACTCACAAACCCTAAGATCGAGCTAGGTTTCTTATTGTCCAAACTCTAACCTGGCTTGTTCGACAATCTCTGCCGTCACGATATCTAAACCCCGCGATCGCGTCAACTGTTCTATGCGCGAGATTGCCTGAGAACGAACAAAAAAGGGAATCTTTTTTAACTTAATTTGGGCTTCATTCGTCCATTGTAGGCGATCGGTTAAGTTTGAGTCAGGCATGGTCGTCACCATCAACTGAGATTAGAGTCAGCAAGAAGCAATAACTGCGATCGCACCTCGCTAGCGTAGCTTTTTTTGCACCATATAAAAGATTCTGTCATAAAACCCGTGCCATGCGAAAGGCTCCCGCTCTAACGCAGGAGCCTTATTAATTTAGGGTGGAGCTTAACTCCAACCCCAAAATTGTTTTAGTCTAATTCGCCCATAGCCATTACTGGTTCAGATTCGCGGTTAATACCTTTCTCAAAACCAGCAGCCGCAGCGCGAGCGCGACCAGCGTGCCACAAGTGACCAACTAGGAAGAAAAAGCCTAGTACGAAGTGAGAAGTCGCCAGCCAAGCGCGAGGAGATACATAGTTAAAGGAGTTAATCTCCGTAGCCACACCACCTACAGAGTTTAGAGAACCCAGAGGTGCGTGAGTCATGTACTCAGAAGCGCGACGTGCTTGCCAAGGCTGAATGTCGTTCTTGATTTTTTCTAAGTCAAGACCGTTGGGACCGCGTAGTGGCTCCAACCAAGGACCTTTGAAATCCCAGAAACGCATTGTCTCACCACCAAAGATGATTTCCCCTGTAGGAGAGCGCATCAAGTATTTACCCAGACCTGTAGGACCTTGAGCGGAACCGACATTAGCACCCAAGCGTTGGTCGCGGATCAAGAAAGTCAAAGCTTGAGCTTGAGAAGCTTCTGGACCAGTAGGACCGTAAAATTCGCTGGGATAAACGGTATTATTGTACCAAACCATACAGGAGGCAATAAAGCCCATCAGGGATAAAGCGCCCAAGCTATAGGATAGGTATGCTTCACCAGACCAGATGAAAGCACGACGCGCCCAAGCAAAAGGCTTGGTTACAATGTGCCAGATCCCGCCTGCGATACAAGTCAAACCAACCCAAATGTGACCGCCGACAACATCTTCTAAGTTATTGACGCTGACAATCCAGCCTTCGCCGCCAAACGGAGACTTCAGTAAATAACCAAAGATAACTGCGGGGTTGAGGGTGGGGTTAGAGATGACGCGAACGTCACCACCACCAGGAGCCCAGGTGTCGTACAAACCGCCAAAGAACATGGCTTTCAGTACCAGCAACAAGGCTCCACATCCCAAAATAATCAGGTGGAAACCAATGATGCTGGTCATTTTATTCTTATCTTTCCAGTCGTAACCAAAGAAAGAGGAGTACTCTTCTAAAGTTTCTGGACCGCGAATCGCGTGGTAAATTCCACCAAATCCTAACACGGCGGAAGAGATCAGGTGTAATACGCCAACGACGAAGTAAGGGAAAGTATCGATGACTTCTCCACCAGGATCTACACCCCAACCGAGAGATGCCAGGTGAGGTAGCAAGATTAAACCTTGCTCGTACATTGGTTTTTCTGGGATGAAGTGAGCGACTTCAAATAAAGTCATTGCTCCTGCCCAGAAAACAATCAAACCTGAGTGGGCAACATGAGCGCCCAACAGTTTACCAGATAAGTTGATCAATCGGGCATTACCAGCCCACCAAGCAAATCCTGAAGATTCTTGGTCGCGACCGCCACCTAAGGTCAAGCCGCGATTAAATGATGAATTATAGGGCGTTTCCACGGGGTAGAACCTCCTCAGGGAACTCGAAGTTTTCGTGGGGTTGGTCTTGAGGAGCCATCCAAGCACGGATGCCCTCGTTAAGCAGAATGTTCTTGGTGTAGAAAGTCTCGAA
>NZ_JACJQX010000042.1:0-57682 GCF_014696895.1 Chroococcidiopsis sp. [FACHB-1243]
CATTGGAAGACATCCTCCAGCTTGCTCTGTTCTCGATCCTATATAACCTAATAGCTTCTATCTTCCCGCGTTTACAAAAACACAAACTAGAGTAGAACCAGGCACGTTATTATTAGCGAAAATCTAGTCGATGCCGAGTACGTAGAAAAGTATACTCTCGGCTACGCAGAACTGAAAGAACGAGTTGCCCAGTATCCACCAGAGAAAGTTGCCCAAATAACGGGCGTTCCCGTGTCAGATATCTTGACACTAGCAAGGGAATATGCATCTAGCCAGCCATCTGTAATCCGCTTGGGAGTGGCGCTAGAAAAACAAGCAGGTGGTGGTCAGGGTGTCCGAGCTATTTGCTGTTTGCCTGCCTTAGTCGGTGCGTGGCGACATTTGGGCGGCGGATTGCTGCAAGCTCCGATGTGGCCCTTCCCCATCCGTTGGGAAGTCGTGCATCGCCCTGAATTTATTCAGCCTGGGACGCGATTAATTAACTTGTGGCAGTTAGGTGCGGCGCTAACGGGTGAAGTGAGTCTCGAACCCCCAATTAAGGCGCTATTTGTTTACAACTGCAACCCCGTGACGCAATCGGCAGAGCAAGACAAGATTGTCGCTGGTTTGGCGCGGGAAGATTTATTTACAGTAGTCAGCGAACATTTTATGACTGATACTGCCGACTACGCTGATATTCTCCTGCCTGCAACGACTCAAGTTGAAAATTTAGATTTGATGTTTTCTTGGGGTCATACCTATGTAACATTAAACCAACCCGCGATCGCGCCTTTGGGTGAAGCCGTCCCCAATACCGAATTGTTCCGCCGATTGGCGGCGCGGATGGGTTTTGAGGAAGAATGTTTCAAATTGACTGACGAACAACTGGCGATGGAAGTCCTCGACTGGTCGGCTCCCGTCATGCAGGATATGAGTATGGAGTCGCTGCAACAGCAGGGATATGGTAAGTTGAAAGTCGATTTGGTTCCCCATGCTGAGGGTAATTTTCCCACACCGTCAGGGAAATGCGAGTTTCTGGCTACCGCAAAAGTAGATAGTAACTTCGTCTTGCCAGCATTTCGTCAGGGATATGAGGAATATCAACCAGGAGAACCAATCGATCCTCTACCTACCTACACGCCACAACGGGAATCAGCAGCAAGCAACCCCGAACTCGCAAAGCGGTATCCGTTGAATCTTCTCTCGGCGAAACCCCACCAATTCATCAACTCTTGTTTCGCCAATTTACCCAAACATGCCAAACTGCAAGGCGAACCGAGAGTGATTATTCATCCCGACGATGCAGCTAAGCGGGGTATAGCTGACGGTCAAGTGGTGAACGTATTTAACGATCGCGGTTCTTTCCAAGTCCCTGCAATTGTCAGCGATATGACTCGCTCTGGGGTGGCGATCGCACCTTTGGGATATTGGCGTAAACTCAGCCTCGCCAATAATACCATCAATGCTGCAACCTCGTCTGCGTTTGCAGATATGGGTCACGCCGCCGCTGTTGGCGATGCTTTGGTTGAGGTCATGGCACTCTAATAACGCGCAAAAGCCCCCCTTTGTAAGGGGGGTTGGGGGGATCTTCTATGGCGTAGTCCGATCGCAATAGTAGGAGTAAAATTCGATACCAAGAACAATCTTTGCTCGTGCTAACTTGTCTCCATTTGCAGACAAGTGAATTATGTTAAATTATCAACTGAAAAAACTCGTTTCTGGATTAGCGATCGCAGCTATTGCCGCTACTTTTTGCTTGCCAAATTCTGCCATAGCTAGCGATCGTCCAATTCGAGTTATCTTCGATCACGATGGCGCGTTTGAAGATTATTATGCCATCTTAACTCTAGCCCTTGCTTCGCAACAGAAATCTCCGCCAGTCAAGCTGATTGGAATCACAACAATGGCGCACGGAGAATCTTATTGTAATAATTCTGAAGGTTATCCAGAATTAAAACGAGAGCTGCTAGGCGATTTTAGTCCTGAAGCAGGATCGATTGACGGACTAACACAAAAAGTTTTAGCGATCGCTCAATATCGCGATGCAAAAATTTATTCTGGTTGTGATGAAAGTGCGACAACTATTAACGTACCAAATGAGGCTGACGATTTTGGTCAACCCGTCCCTGGAACTGAATTGACTCCAGTGCGGGTACAGTTACCATTTGCAGGTAAACCAGCTTTAGAACCTTGTCTATTCCATCAAGAATTCGTGTCTTCTCCCCGCGATTTTGTCTGCTGGAACGAGTTTAATCGAACGTTTCGCGATGAAACTTTAAGGTATATTTTGCCGCAAGCTGAAGCAGCTCTAAATCGATTTCAACTTCGAGAAGTCGATCTAATCGATCCGAAAAAGAAAGCTGCTAATTATTTAGCAGCTTCTATCTGTGAAGCATACAAAAAAGACGATCCACTGACAATCGCTACTGTTGGACCCGTTACTAACTTAGCAAGAGCCTATTCTTACATAGAAGAAAATCCTCGTAAGTACGGCTGTCCTAAGAAAATTAAACTTGCCGATTTAAGTTCTGTTATTTCTACTATTCACATGGGTGGTGTTTTGGATGAAAATAAAGCTGATAATTTTGATGTTAATGGTAACTACCGTTTAAACGAACCATTTCCAGTTTGGACAGAAGGCAATATTTACTATCAAGATGGAGAACATGTTTTTGGTTCGCACCATTTACCATTTCCAGGGACGAATTTTGAAAATATTCAAACTGGAGAACACAAAAAAGCTTTCAATTCACTCAACAATGCCGAAGTCAATTTTTGGATTGATGCACCTGCGGTAGATAAAGTTCTCAATTCAGGAATTCCAGCGGATATCGTCCCGTTAAATGCTACAAATTTCGCCCGCTTGCAAGGGTTTGCCCAACGCATTCAAGATAATCCCTCTCAGTGTAATACTGCTCCTGCACAATATATCAAAAACGTTCAATTTGCCAATTCGCCCGCTCCAGGTGTTTTCGTTTTTGATACACTATTTTTCTGGGATACTTTAACTGTAGCTAGTCTATGGAATGATTTTCTAAATTTTGAAGATTTCGCCGATTTAGAAATAACAACACTGACAAATGGAGATCCGAGGACGGTAACGGGACAATTACCAGAAGCGGAACTTTTTCGGCGAGATATTGGTAATCTTTTTGCCTTGGGAAGAGTCAAAAATCCCGTAAGATTGAGTTTGTCGGTGAAGCCTGCTGCTGGCGATCCTAATTTTAAGACAACAATTCAAGATTTTGTCTTTGATTTGGTTTGTACTAGCGATCGCTGATGAGTTATTCTAACTTTTTACCCTTAGAAGTTACGAACTCGATTTCCTAAAACTCTTTTCTAGGGGGCTTTTTTCCCCCTTTTTCAAGGAGGGAACCAGGGGGGATCGAGATCTAGAACTTCAAGCGCGTAACTCCAGCTCCTCTTACACTAAATTGTTTTGGAAAAACGAAACGGATTAAAATTCGTATTGATATCGTAGTAATCTTCTTGCTCTTGGCGCTTTAACCAATGAGTAACCCAATAAGTTATAGGTGTAAATAAAATTTCAATTCCGCATTTAAATAAATAATTGGATACGATTAGTACCCATATTATGCTATTGGGAACTACTCCAAGAAAAGCAATTAAGATAAATATTGTCGTATCCAAAACTTGTCCGATTAAAGTTGAGCCAATCGTGCGAGTCCACAACCACTTGCCGCGAGTTAAGATCTTCAATTTTGCTAAAATAAAAGAATTAGAAAACTCTCCAATCCAATAAGCAATTAAACTTGCAGCAACAATTCTCGGAGTAGCTCCTAAGATTTGATTATATGCTTCTTGATATTTCCAATCTGCTGCTGGAGGTAATGCGCCAACAAGACTAAAAGTTACAGCCATTAAAAAAGCACAGAAAAAACCCAACCAAATAACCTTTCTAGAACGAGAGTATCCGTAAACTTCAGTTAAGATATCGCCAAAAATATAACTGAGTGGAAAAATTAGCGTTCCGCCATCAAAGGTAAACCATCCCAAGCTAACGATTTTAGTTGAGGTAATATTTGAGATGAGTAAAACAGTAACAAATAAAGTCGCGATCGCGTCTAGATGTTTGTATGATTTAGACATTCAGAATTAGGGAGTAGGGAGTCGGGGAAGAATTCTGATTTTTGACTTATGACTTATGAATCAGATGCAAGTACCAGTAGATCGATACGTTAAAGTTGATTCTATTAATACTCGTTATTGGATGATGGGAAGTGGAAATCCCGTTATTTTGTTACATGGGGGTCAAGGTTCGGTAGAGTTTTGGTTGTATAACATTGGTACTCTAGCAAAATCTCACTGCGTCTACGCACTCGATATGGTAGGTTCTGGACGTTCGGATAAGCCTCAAGCATCATATTCTCTTACCTACCAGGCTCAGTTTATCAAAGATTTTATGGATACCCTTGGGATTGAATCTGCAACTTTGATTGGCAATTCTATGGGTGGTGGTGCGGCTTTACAGTTGGCTTTGCTGTTTCCCCAACGGGTGGATAAGTTGGTGTTGGTAGATAGTATGGGATTTGGTAAGGAAATCGCTTTAGGTATCCGCCTAACAACTTTACCCTTGCTGATTAGGTTACTGCGTCCGTCACGCCGCCTGCTAGCGCCGATGTTAAAAAATAATTTTTTCAACCCGCAAAGCATTCCTTCTGAGTGGGTGGAACTGCGATATCCCATCTTTGCTTTACCTGGAAGAAAACCCGCACTGATGGCGATGGTTAAGACGAATTTTCACTTGTTAGGAGTGCGATCGCAAGTATTTCGTCCAATTCTCAGTCAACTTGCTACCATTACCGTACCAACTTTAGTAATTTGGGGCAAACAAGACAGAATTATACCAGTAGCTCATGCTTATATTGCAGCCAAAACTATACCTAACGCTCATCTCCACATTTTCGATCGCTGCGGGCATCATCCTCATTTAGAATATCCAGAGAAGTTTAATAATTTGGTGTTAGAGTTTTTGGCTAGTGAGGATAAAAGTTAATACTTGACTTATCCCTTCATTACAGAGAAAGATACTGAATTTGCCCTTCTAATTCACTCTCAGAACTACACTCTAGCAGCAAGAGAATATCTTCTATAACTTTACCAATTGGTGCATTTAAACTAATTTCTATAACTCCTGGCATCGGCTGACTTGCTACCACTCGTTCATAGGCATAGCGCGTAATTGTAGCAACATCATGAGTAAGTAATATTCGGTTTTCTCGTGCTGCCCATGCCAATATAGTTGGGTCATCTTTACCCGATAAACCTACATCTTGAACGCGAATGATATCAATGTTGGAGTTACGGCGAATTAACCCCCTAATAATTGTGTTGTCGAAGTTTTCATCAGCTAAAAACTTCATTGTGTAGAACGCTCTACTCTACGAGCAAGCAATCTGTCACGCAATCCTTGCGAATCAAACCTCGATTCATTGACTTTGCGAATCTCTTGCGATTGTTTCTGCCGTTGCTGGAGATACGCTTCAACTTCTTGCTGATGGTTGAGATAAAATCCAATCGTTGCATACACATCAGCTAATTTGAGCGATGGAAAACGATAAACAATTTCTTCTGCCGTCACTCCTTGTTTGAAAACAGCAACCACAGTATCGAGAGTTACGCGAGTCTTTCCTACTCGAACCACGCCATCAGCATTAGTATCTAGTGGAGCAGTTTCAGCTACGATTGTTAACACCATAACAATTTTTACTATTACTATGTTGATTGAGGTAATCTTACTGTTTATGTTAACATAACTTTTACTAGGAGCGGTCACTGACTGCTTAATAAAAGTAGTTTTGACAAGGAGAGCCAAAATTTATTATATGAATCACCCTCTTCCCATTGACAAATATTTTCAAAACCTCAATAAAAATGAATTAAGCGACATATTTTTCAATTATGCATTACAAGCTTATATTCAGGTTTTTGGAGTAAAAGGAGTTGTAGAAGAATTAGTACTTTATTGTGAAACCATGTTTAAAGATCCATTGCCAGAAGAAACTATAGAGCAACAAAACTCTTGGGAGCGCAATTATAAAAAACTAAAGAAATTTAAGCTAGAAAATTAATATACAATCAAGAATAACATAGACTGTACTATAGTATTGATACAAAAATAACTGGCTAAGTATATAAAAATTAAAGCAATAATTCACCCAGCAGAAGAGGGAGGCTACTGGACAGAGGTTCCTGCACTTCCTGGCTGCATTACTGAAGGAGAAACAATGGAAGAAGTAATGACTAACTTGAAAGATGCTATTGAAGGTTGGCTTGAGGTTGCTAATGAAAGCCACTCTACTACATCAACGAATTAATTTTATGCCACTCTGACGCTCGATCGCGAATCTTCTCTAATTCTTCCCCTGACATTCTTTCTAAGTTTCGCAACATTTGACCCATGCGATGATTGTGCTTCAAACTATCGTAATGACGGGCGAGAAAATCCCAGTAAAAGAAGTTGAAAGGACAAGCTTTTTCACCCGTGCGATCGCGAGGGTTATAATAACAATTCTTACAATAATCGCTCATTTTATTGACATAATTTGCCGACGCTGCATAAGGCTTCGATGCCATCATTCCCCCATCAGCAAACTGTCCCATGCCAATGACATTTGTTTGCATGACCCAATCATAAGCATCAATAAATGCAGCGTGAAACCAATCTTCTAATTCTTGCGGTGAAATCCCTGCAATTAAGGCAAAGTTATTTAAGATCATCAACCGCTGAATGTGGTGAGCATAGCCAATTTCTTTTACCTGCTTGAGGATCTGGTACAAACAATTCATGTGCGTATTTCCAGTCCAATAAAATTCAGGTAAGGGTTGAGCGTGATTAAACCAATTTTTTGTAGGATAATCTTCACCCATATAGATATAAATCCCGTGCATATATTCGCGCCAACCCAAAATTTGACGAATAAATCCCTCGATACTATTGAGTTCCCACTCACCCTGATTTTCGTAATATGCTTTTTCTGCGGCTTGCACGACTTCTAAAGGATGAATTAATCCCAAATTTAGGTAAGGAGATAGCATCGCGTGCCACATTGTCTGTTCTCCCGTTACCATTGCATCTTGGTAGGGTCCAAAATCAGACAAGCGAGTTTGAATGAAAAAGTCAAGAACTTGTAATGCTTGTTGACGGGTAACTCCCCACCGAAAAGGTTGGATTTGCCAGTACTTTTGACTATCTTTAAATGCAGGTGACTGTTTGACAAAATCAATTACGTCTTGAGTCATGCGATCGCATTCAAACCATAAAGCTTCTGGTAATTTTAGTTTACCTTTAGGCGGCTGGCGGTTTTCCTTGTCAAAATTCCAACGTCCGCCTGCGGGTAAATCGCCTACCATAAGAATATCAAACCGCTTTCTACCTTCCCGATAGAAATCTTCCATAATCAGGCGCTTGCGAGAGCTTGCCCACTGGATAAATTCTGCATCACCCCAAACGAAACGATTATTGGGTGTAAATTGAATTTGACAAGGGAGATTTAAGCTTTCTATTAATTTAGCAAAAGGGCGATCGCTCGGTGTCATTACCCGTAATTCTGCAATCTGATTTTGTTGAATCCACTCTATTAGAGGAGTTTGAAAATCTTCAGCTTGCTTGTAAGTAATATTCCATCCCGCTTGCTTTAACTCCTCGGCAAAATGACGCATCGCCGACCATACTAATACCAATTTTTGTAAGTGGTAGGGTAATTCTTGAGCATGGCGCAAAGATTCAATAAAAATAACTGGATGGTGTGTTTTATCAGCACAACTTTGTAGTGCTGATTGTCCCATCCAAAGTTGATCGCCTAAAACCCAAATACCTGTAGTCATATTTTATTTGTTGTTAGTTATGGTTGTTGGTAATGGGTAATTGGTAATGGGTAGTTGGTAAGCCATAAGTCAGAAATAACTGGTCACTGATAACTGATAACTGATAACTGGTCACTGTTCGCTGATAACTGTTCCAGGCTGCGCCAAAGGTACCAGGATGCGATCGTACAATAAGGTTTCCACTGCTGTCCCAATTGTTCTACAGTTTTACGGTGGGGTAGCTCTGCCAAATTGTATACTTTTCGTACGCCAGCTCGAATCCCTAAGTCATCTATGGGTAACACGTCCCAGCGATGCAACCGAAAAATTAATAACATTTGCACCGTCCAACGTCCAATTCCTTTAACCTGGGTAAGCGTCTGAACGATCGCTTCGTCGTCTAATAATTCCAACTCGGCAATGGTAGGTAATCCATCTAGGACTTCAGCAGCCAAATCTTTGAGGTAAACAATCTTAGGACGAGAAATACCCACTCCCCGCAAAACTTCATCTGGAGTGTTGAGGATATCTAAGGCTGAGGGAAGTTGTGTGGGAGAAATTTTCAAAAATCGCTGGTGAATGGCAGTTGCAGATTTAGTTGAAAGTTGTTGATGGATAATGGCTTTGGAGAGGGAGAAAAATAAATCTCCCGTTTGCTGGACTCGATCGAGGCGACAAGCACCAACTCTTTGAATTAGAGTAGCAAGGATAGGGTCGGATTTTGTAAGTGCCGCGATCGCAACTGAATAATCCATTCTTGACCCTCAGAGCTTGCCATCTTAACATTGTATTTCTTGCTTGAGTTTTGCGATCGCACATCCAACCTAAATGACATCCTTAACAGTGGCAACTAATGCTTTAGACTAAATCTGAGATCGTCAAGGCACAAGGGAACGTCAATGGCAGAGAAAGCTGATGCACTCAAAATCACCAGACGCGATGAAGACTACTCCCGCTGGTATCTAGACATTGTAGACAGAGCTAAGCTAGCCGAAGACTCTGGGATTCGCGGTTGCATGATTATTCGACCGGAAGGATTTGCGATTTGGGAGAAAATGCAGCAAACCCTAGACGGAATGTTTAAAGACACCGGACACACGAATGCTTACTTTCCGGTATTCATTCCCGTCAGCTACTTCTCTAAAGAAGCCGAACACGTTTCTGGCTTTGCCAAAGAATGCGCTGTCGTCACTCACCATCGGCTACAACTGACTGAATCGGGAGAAATTACCGTCGATCCCGATGCTGAACTATCCGAACCACTCGTCGTCAGACCGACAAGCGAAACTATTATTTGGTCAGCATATCGTAATTGGATTCAAAGCTATCGAGATTTACCGATTCTATTGAATCAATGGGCAAATATTTGTCGCTGGGAGTTGAGAACCAGACCTTTCTTACGCACAACCGAATTTCTTTGGCAAGAAGGACACACAGCTCATGCAACTGCTGATGAAGCTGAAGCTGAAGCAAGGCAAATGTTAGAAATTTACAAAACTTTTGTCGAGCAGTATTTAGCTATTCCAGTATTTGCCGGACGCAAGACAGAAAACGAAAAGTTTCCTGGGGCTGTACATACTTATACAATCGAAGCAATGACGCAAGATAAACGCGCCATTCAAGTCGGTACTAGCCACAATTTAGGCACGACTTTTTCTAAAGCCTTTGACGTGAAATATTTGTCTGCTGAAGGAACACAAGAGTATCCATTTGCTACCAGTTGGGGTATCACGACCAGAATGATCGGTACTCTGATTATGGTCCACTCCGACGATCGCGGTTTTGTTTGTCCGCCGCGTATTGCTCCTTTACAAGTTATTGGCGTACCGATTTATCGTAAAGATGCGGAAAAAGAGCAAGTATTAGCTCGATTTACCGAACTACAAGAGCAGTTCAAAGCAACGAAGGCATTCTCATTTAAAGTCGATACGCGAGATAATTTAAGCCCTGGGTTCAAGTTTAATGATTGGGAATTAAAGGGTATTCCGTTGCGTTTAGAAATGGGTCCGAGAGACTTAGCAAATGGTACTGCCGTGGTAGTTCGTCGCGATACTGGTGAGAAAATGAGTGTAGCTCAAAGTGACTTGGAATCCCAAATTAAAACTTTATTAGAGGACATCCAAGTTAGCTTATTCAAACGGGCGCAAGAATTTCAGCAACAAAATTTACACTTCGTCGAAACCTACGCTGAATTTCAGCAACAGATCGAAGAAAAAGCAGGTTTTTACGTTGCTTACTTTGATGGTAATTCTGACGACGAAGAGAAAATCAAAGAAGAAACCAAAGCAACCGGACGCTGCATTCCTTTCGACTTACAACAAGGTACGGGGAAATGTTTTTATACGGGTAGGCAGACAGATCGGCGAGTCATTTTTGCTAGAGCCTATTAACGGGAGTCAGGTATGGTAGGGGCGGGTTGACCAACCTGTCCCTCTGCTCCTCTGCCCCTCTGCTCCAATCTGACGCGCAGCAGCTAGGAGCAATCTTTGCTCAGCACGGGCGATCGCTTTATAAGTCTGTTCGACGGCATTCGGTTCGACGGAAATAGAGGTAATGCCCGATCGGATCAAAGAGTCGATAATTTCTGGATAAAGGACGGGAGCCTGACCGCAGATCGAGCAAGGAATATTAGCTTGCTGCGCCATTTGGATAATTTGGGCGATCGCTTGCAAGACAACTGGGTGGCGTTCGTTTAAATTAGCGGCTAACTCACCGCGATCGCGGTCTACTCCCAGCAACAATTGAGTCAAGTCGTTCGTGCCAATGGAAACTCCTTGAACTCCTGCTTTGACGTATTGGGGTAGCAGGAATAGCACTGAAGGCACTTCTGCCACGATCCATAATTGAAATTGCGCAACTTGAGTTAGTCCTGCTTGCTCGACGCGCTGACGGCAGAAACTAAACTCTTCGACACTGCGGACAAACGGTAACATGAGGTGAAGATTTGTTTGACCGGACTGCTGCACGGCGGCTAAAGCAGCTAGTTCCAAGTCAAAAACTTTCGGATCTTTGAGATAACTCAACGTACCGCGCTGTCCCAGAATGGAATTACGGCTGTTACCAGCAGCAGCATCCACACCATCCAGATTCAAAGATTGAAATTCTGGCGATCGCCAATCTAAAGAGCGATAGAATACGGGTCTGGGAGCAAAAGCATTGACGAATTGACTAATTTGTGCTGTCCATAAATCTAATAATTCTGCCTGTTGTCCTTGTTGCAACCACACTCTCGGGTGCTGTCCCTCTAACACGTTCAACATCATCAGTTCCGATCGCAACAACCCCACGCCATCGACGGGTAAATCCTTAACCTGAGCAATTAAACTCGGCTGACTCAAATTGAGCATGAGTTGAGTGGCTATAGTCGGGAGTTGGGAGTCGGGAGTCGGGAGTCGGGAAATTTTGAATTTTGAATTTTGAATTTTGACTTCTCCCTTGTCTCCCTTGTCGCCTCTTCTCCACACTTCACCGCGATCGCCATTCAATCCTAATAATTCTCCTGTTCGGATCGATCCTGTGGCGCGTGCAACATTCACAACAGCCGGAATACCTAATTCTCTAGCAAGAATGGCGCTGTGAGAAGTCAATCCTCCTTGCTCGGTGATGATTCCTGCTGCTTGTTGCAATAGGGGTAGCCAGTCAGGGGCGATCGCTGGAGCGACTAAAATCGATCCTGCTGGTATAGTGACAGGTCGCGGTTCGCCTTTTGCTATCACGTATGCTGGAGCAATGACCTCTCCCCTTGCTGCTGCGATTCCTGAGATAAATTCCGAATTCCGTAGCTGGCTTAAGTGAAGAGGTATTCGGAATTCCGAATCTTCTTTTGGCTTTTGGCTGTTGGCTGCTGGCTCCCGAACTCTATAGGTATTCGCGTGAGTCAAGTAGAGTTGCGGTTCTGCGTCGATCCCTGTTTGAGCCAACGTCCACTCTAAATAGAATGCTGCGCCCAAATCTGTTTTTAGTTGTTGCGTGAGTTGAATCAGTTGTTGGAGAGACTCATCGCTGAGAGCATACTGCTGCTGTTGTGCTTCGCTCAACAAGTATGTTTGCAAGCAAGGGGTGACAGATGAGGGTAAAAGAGAAGTCGTGCAAAGAGTTAAATCTGAAATGAAGGGAATATTGCCGACTCCATAAGCCAAGATTTTATTACCCAACTGCCGCGATCGCACTTGATTCGTTGCGGTGGAAACGAAGTAGAGATCGGGTGAAACTTCCCCACGGGCGATCGCTATACCTAAACCCCAAGTAGCGCTAATCTCAATCTCAGAGGGGCTACACGTTAAAATTCCCGAGGCGATCGCATTTTGTAGGGGTTGTACCAAGACTGCTAGATGAATGTCTCGCCATTCAATCCCGTGGCGCTGCCAATACAAAAGACTTCTAGCGCGAAATAACTGGCTCCAAGTTTGCTTCAAAGCTAGGGCGATCGCTTCCGGTTCTGGACAACATATTTGAGCTTCTAGCAGTCCAGAGAAATTGAGATTTTGGATTGCCGCAGTTTTCAGAATTAAAGAAGGGCGAAAAATTAATGCCGATGCTTGCCACGATTGCGTCGCTTCTAGCAGCGATCGCCAGTACTCTTCTGGTAAGGGTGCGGCAAGAATTTCTTGCTGTAGGCGTTGGGCAACTTTCTGGAGTTGATGACTATCATCAACATTTATTCTCAATGAGGATTCTGGCAGATCGGCAATTAATGGATCGGACGAATTTAACTGCGTGAGAAATTTCCACAGAGTTTGAGCGGGAACGACACAACTAGGTACTACTGGATAACCGTTTGTCGCAATCCGACCGAGATGGAATGCCTTTTCTCCTATCTGTAGGCGTTCTGCGGCTGAAATTTGCTCCAGTAAGTAGAGTGTGTTCAAGAATTTTCTCTCGTCAGTTGTCAGTTATCAGTTGTCAGTTATCAGTTAATTCCGACTTATTAAGTGTTTATTTAAGCAAATTCCTGGGAAAACTAGATCGAGCATAGCTAGAAACTAATAAGCGTACTGTCTATGCAAATCCATTTGAACAATCGCTCAAGAGGTCAAGATTAGTATGTTACTAAAAACCCAACAGTATCGATTAGTTACGAGAAGCGATTTTGACGGTCTCGTATGTGCTGTTTTACTAAAAAGTTTGAATTTGATCGATGAGATTAAGTTCGTCCATCCGAAAGATATGCAAGATGGCAAAATTGAAATTACTAATCATGATATTACTACAAATTTACCTTATGTTGAAGGTGCGTATTTAGCCTTCGACCATCATTTTAGCGAAACGCTGAGAAATCGCGATCGCTCCTCCACTCATATCATCGATCCTAACGCTCCATCTGCTGCCAGAGTTGTTTACGATTATTTTGGTGGAGCGGAAAAATTTCCGCATATTTCCCAAGAGATGATGACAGCAGTTGACCGAGCGGACTCGGCTCAATTTACTTTAGAGGAAGTTTTACGACCTCAAGGCTGGATACTGCTGAATTTTTTGATGGATGCGAGAACGGGGTTAGGTAGATTTAGAGATTTTAGAATTTCTAATTACGATTTGATGATGAATTCGATCGATGCTTGTAAAGATAGCACGATTGACGAGATTTTAAATCTTCCTGACGTGAAAGAAAGGGTCGATGTTTATCGCGAACACGAGGCTAAATTTCAAGCACAAATTAAAAAGTGTGCGACTGTTCGTGACAAAACAGTTGTATTAGATCTGAGGCAAGAAGAGACTATTTACGCGGGGAATCGGTTTATGGTTTACGCTTTATATCCTGAGTGTACTGTCTCAATTCATGTAATGTGGGGTTTGAAGCAACAAAATACAGTGTTTGCCGTTGGCAAATCGATTTTCGATCGCAGTTCTCAGGTTAATATTGGCGAGTTGATGTTAAAGTATGGTGGTGGTGGTCATGCCAACGCTGGAACTTGTCAAGTCGCGCATGAAGCCGTGGATGAAACATTAAGGGAAATCATTAGCCAAATTAAGGCGAACGAGTAATTTAAATTTGATTTTATTGGTTTGAATATCATATTCGTGTAGGGGTGGGTTCACCAAAAATACTTGAAATACTTGCAGTTTATTGATAAACTCACCCCAGTAGATCTGTAAAAATTGATGCATTTTGATAAATGTTGCTGCGATCTCAGACTTGATGGAATCTGTGGGAATTAATGGATCTTGGTAGGGTGGGTTTGGAAAATATCCGCAAGAAGATAAAGACTTTTGGTGAACCCACCCCTACATTTTATTTATTTAACTTCATTGACAACCCAATTCGTTTTCTTTGCACGTCAATTTCTAATACGCGCACTTTGACAATTTGTCCAACCTTGACAAACTTTTTTGGATCGTCCACAAAGCGATCGGCTAATTGAGAAATATGAACTAAACCATCTTGGTGTACGCCAATATCTACAAACGCGCCAAAGTTGGCTACGTTAGTAACGATTCCTTCTAATTCCATGCCCGATTTGAGATCGGAGATTTCTTTGATATCCTCTCGAAATGTAGCATATTTAAATTCAGCTCTAGGATCTCTGCCGGGTTTTTCTAATTCGCCGATAATGTCTCTTAATGTTGGTTCGCCTACAGTTTCAGTAACGTATTTTTTCAGATTCGTTCCTTTGAGCTTAGATGCAACTTGAGAAATTTGAGTTAATGATACGTTTAAGTCGTTAGCGATCGCTTCCACAATTTTATAACTTTCCGGGTGGACTGCGGTATTATCTAAAGGATTTTCTCCACCTCGAATTCGCAAAAATCCGGCAGCTTGCTCGAAGGCTTTTGGTCCTAATTTAGCTACCTTGAGTAATTGACGACGGTTTTTAAATACACCATTTTCATTCCGATAGGCAACAATGTTATTGGCAATTGTTGTCGTAATTCCAGATACATAGCCCAATAATTCTTGCGAAGCAGTGTTCAGATCTACGCCTACGTAGTTCACGCAACTTTCTACGGTTTCCTCTAGCTTTTGCTTCAAAAGTTTTTGGTCTACATCATGCTGATATTGTCCCACACCAATTGATTTGGGATCGATTTTAACTAATTCTGCTAGCGGATCTTGCAAGCGTCTGCCAATACTAATTGCACCGCGCACGGTGATATCAAGTTCGGGAAATTCCGCGATCGCAACTTGACTGGCAGAATAGATCGATGCGCCCGATTCATTCACCATCACTTTAATTGGTTTGCGTTCCACCGTCTGCAAAACTTCTGTAATAAATTCATCCGTCTCTCGTCCTGCCGTACCGTTACCGATCGCAATTAACTCAATTTGATGTTTTTCCAGCAATTGCTTAATTGTTTGTGCTGCTTGCGATCGCGCTGCTGCTGATTGGTGGGGAAAAATTGCTTGATATGCCAAAAATTGCCCTGTTTGCGACAGCACGGCTACCTTACACCCCGTCCTAAATCCAGGATCGATCGCCAGTGTCGGACGCATTCCGGCTGGACTGGATAACAATAAATCGCGTAAATTTGCTTCAAAAGTTTTAATTGATTCAACATCGGCAAAGCCTTTTTTCTCAGCACGGACGGCACTAATTAATGACTCTTTCATTAATCGCGTCCATCCATCTTTGAGTAAATCGTGGTAGAATTTCCTCAAACTGGGGTTCTTTGTGCGAATTTCCTGTGATTCTAGATAGGACAATACCACCCCTTCATCAAAACTGAGATCGAAATCCAAGATTCCTTCGGCTTCACCGCGATACAGCGCGAGTAAATTGTGCGGTGCGATATCTTCAACTCGAATTTGATAGTTGCGGTACATTTCAAATTTTGTCGTACCTTCGGGGTAATCGTCCTTTATCCGCGAGACAAACACCCCTTCATTGAGTAGATATTCGCGAATGTAAGCGCGTAACTCTGCTTTTTCGGCAGTTTCTTCCGCTAAGATATCAGCCGCACCTTTAAGCGCTTCCTCGTTTGACTTAACTCCCTTTTCCTCAGAAATATATTTTACTGCTTCTGATTCTAAAGGTACGATGGGGGCGTTTTTGACATTGAGAGATTTAATCCACTCGGCGAGGGGTTCTAATCCCTTTTCTCGCGCCGCCGTAGCACGGGTGCGGCGTTTGGGGCGATAGGGAAGGTATAAATCTTCTAATTCAGTTTTCTGCAAACAGGCGGTGATTTTTGCCTGTAGTTCCTCTGTCATTTTACCTTGGGAGGCGATCGCGCTTAAAATTGCTGCTTTTCTTTCTTCTAGTTCTGTGAGGTAAGCGTGTCTGTCAGCTAGTTCCCGCAGTTGGGTTTCGTTCATTTCTCCCGTGCGTTCTTTGCGGTAACGAGCGATAAACGGAATTGTCGCACCCTCTGCCATTAATTCTAGGGCGCTTTGCACCTGGAAGGGTTTGAGATTTAGTTCTTGAGCCAGTAGTTGAGGAATTACCATCGAGTCAGTTTATGCAGTCTCTCTTAAAGGTAATATGCCACATGATTCAAAAATGCAACGGCGAGCGAAATGGCAAAGTTACCTGACGCAACATTTTCAACTATTTTTAGCTTGCAACGACGACTGCTAGAACGCATCGACGAAGCTACAGCTACAGACGCAGCCATCTTTGAGCAGTTTGGCGAAGTAGAGGAGACAATGCCAGAACTAGAAGAACTTCAAAATATTAGGGAGAGAGCAACATCTGCTTACACTCGACTCTACACTCTGTTATTGAGAGTAGCAGAAGCACAACCAACAGCTAACTCTGCTACGCTAAATTTGCTAGAGCAATCGATAGAGCAGGCAAGAGCTTACGTTGATTCAGCAGCAGCAAGTATTATGGATGTTAAAAGGAATTGGAATTTGCCATGAGTAGCCAGCCTAGAATACCCGATCTAGAGACAAGAAGACGATCTGTTGAGAAGTTGAAAGAAGTTTGTCATCAGTTTGACGAGTTGAACGAATTATTGGATCGAGCGATCGCAAGTGCAGAAGCAGATATTTGCAATAGTCCATCATACGCTTATCGGACGCGACAGCAGCAGAAAAGGAGACAAATGGAAATATAAATGGAAATAAAGATTGACGATCTTTCTAGCTCTGAAATTGCTGAGTTTTTGGAAGAACATATCAGAGAAATGAAGTCTGTTTCGCCTCCTGAAAGTAAACATGCTTTAGATTTAGCAGGGTTAAGAAAACCAGAAATTACATTTTGGACGGTGTGGGATGATGGTAGACTAACAGGCTGTGGTGCAATGAAAGAATTAGACACAAGCCATGCTGAAATTAAGTCGATGCGTACGACTGCTTTATCTAGAGGGAAAGGTATTGCGTCAATGCTACTTCAGCATATCTTGAACGAAGCGAAGCTACGAGGTTATCGGCGTATAAGTTTAGAAACTGGTTCAATGCCTTTTTTTGAGCCAGCACGCAATTTATATGCGAAATACGGCTTTAAGAACTGTGCGCCTTTTTCCACATATAAAGAAGATCCAAACAGTGTTTTTATGGCGAAGGATCTATAAGTTAAAGTCTTCCTCTTTGTGTCTTTGCGTCTAACGCTTCGCCTACGGCTGATGCGCGGCACAAAACTATATCTTGAAATGCACCTGAGAATTAAGCTGACACAAAATTTCTACTAATTGCTCAATCTGACTCAACTCATGAGTCGCCATTATGGAAAATCTAATCCTACTTGTCGGTACGGTAGGGGGACGAATTGCTGGGGCAAAAATTCCTGCTTCTTTCAATTGCAAACCAAATTTTAAAGCTGTAGCGGCATCTGCTAATTGCAAGCACAAAATTGACGACTCAGAAGGTAATAATTTTAATTGCGGTAATTCTTGAGTCATTAAATGTTTTAAATAATTAATATTTCGCCAGAGTTTCTGTCTGCGTTCTGGTTCTTCTCGTACAATGGAAATAGACGCGATCGCAGCTGCTGTATCGGCAGGAGAAAGAGCAGTAGTATAGATCCAACTAGCCGCACGATTGCGCAAAAAGTCAATTAAAGCAGCCGAACCTGCAACATAACCGCCTAAACTTCCCAAAGCTTTGCTCAGCGTGCCAACTTGAATTAACGGGCTACCAGTAAGATTGAAATGTTCTACACAACCAGCCCCAGTTTTACCAAAAACTCCGGTAGCGTGAGCCTCATCAATTAATAGCATACAGTTATATTGTGCTGCCAAATCTATCAGTTCTGGTAAAGGGCATACATCCCCATCCATACTAAAGACGCTATCAGTCATAATTAAACAACGACGGTAGCGATCGCGTTGTTCTAGCTGGGTTTTTAAAAATAAAATATCGTTATGGGGATACTCAATTATTGTTGCACCGCTGAGAACTGCCCCATTTTTTAAGCAAGAATGATTGTATTGGTCTGAAAGAATTAGATCGCGTTTGTCAACTAAAGCCGCAATTGTACCCAAATTTGCCAAATATCCCGAACTGAAAACTACAGCATCTTCAGTTTGTTTTAGAATTGCGATCGCTCGTTCCAATTCTCGATGCAATTCTCGATGTCCGCTAAGTAGACGAGAACCCGTACTTCCCGCACCGTATATCTGCGTAGCCGTTATAGCTGCTTGAATTAACCGTGCGTCCCCTGCTAACCCTAAGTAGTCGTTACTAGCAAAATTAATCAGCGATCGCCCTTCCATTCGGATAATAGCACCAGGGCGGCTGTCAATTGTCTGTACGGCACGATACCAATCGGCTTTGTGGATGGTTGCTAAAGATTGTTCTATCCAAGCATAAGGATCTTTTGACATGGGGGATGAGAACGTAAATATTCTATACAGCATGATACTTGTAGGGGCGCACAGCTGTGCGCCCCTACCACAGGTTACGTGTTTCATCTCAGCAATTCAGTAACCTTACCGATATACCTTTAGAATAGGCGATCGCATCTTCTCACCTGAGAATATACCAACAAATACCTAGTAACATCTAAGTAGGAATGCGGAGACAGCTGCACAAGTGCAGAATAAACCAGTGAATTTGCGGTTAAATAAAAATCAGCCTCATTCTAGGATGATCTCATATTCAATTTTCACTTAGAAAACAAAAGGTGCGTTGTGGCTTCAAACGGTAACATTAAACGTACATTAGATGAAGTTCTGCCTCTTGCAGAAAGTTTGCCACTAGAAGATAAAGCCGAGTTAGTACAGCGGTTGATTGGCGAACACTCAGGCTTAAATGTAGTTATTGATAATAGCTGTTTATCTGGTTCAATTATTGGTTTGGTTAACTTAATGAGTCGCGATGAGGTTGCAGAAACATTAATTGCGATCGCCAACCGAGTTATTCTTGAAGGTAAAATTTCTAAAGGATAGTTCTGGGGTGCGTTATGAACGCACCCTCATATTTTAAATAGTGGCAAAACTAGGATTCATCGGCTGAGTTTTTCGCTCTTGAGCTACGTTTAACTTCTGAACGAACTCCTGAGTTAGCTGACTAAAAGCTTTGGCTCCAGCAGAGTGAGGATTGCTCAAAACTACGGGCATAAAACTATCAACTGCTTTCGCAACATTGACATCCATTGGAATTTGAGTATTAAAGATTTTATCAGGGGTAAAATCCTGATTTATCCGCTGTACGACTTGCCTTTGGTATCTACCTGTAAAGAGATTACCAGCCATTGTAAACACAATACCGATCAGTTGAATTCCCATGACAGCCTCGGCTTCATGGCTTTTTTTCAATTCGGCGATGCGTCTTTCTAATAACTGAATTCCTACAATTGATAGGGGTTCGGGCTTAGCTGGTAAAATATAGAAATCGCTAGCAGCAAGAGCGCTACGAGTCATGAGATTGTAACCAGGAGCGCAATCGAAAATAATGCAGTCATAATCAGATATAATTGGCTGTAAAATCTGTTTGAGCAAAGTTCTTTCAAACCGATTCCAGACAACTTCAAAGTCCAAGCGATCGACTTCAAAAGCTTTTTCATGTAGCATCTCTGCTACCATATATTCGTCATATAACTCAATATCTCCTGGTAACAAATCCAGGTTGGCAATATTACAGACCGAACGATGGATTGCATCTTGAACCGGAAGTCTGGCTTGAGAGTTTGGTTGAATAATTTGATTGATAAAATTTTTGAGGGTGCGTTTTCTTTTTCTATAGTTAGCGAACTCTGTGGGAGCCATCAAGCTGAGAGTGGCGCTAATTTGAGTATCTAAGTCAAAAATCAATACTCGCTTACCATGCTCTTTTGCTAGTGCTGTGGCTAGATTGACGCTGAGAGTCGTTTTGCCGACACCTCCTTTCATGTTAGCAGTGGCGATCGTATAGGTCATATTTGACATCCTCGCTATACAGCTCTTGGTCGGTTTGAATCTCCGAATAGCTTAGCTGCACTTGCACAAATGGGAGAAAATTGTTTGAATATCTTTATGAAATTTAGTGATTTAAGCATTACCCGCCAGCAATCCATTTTTTCTGAATTGCCAACACCGCCGCCTGGGTGCGATCGCGTACTCCTAATTTCTGGATAATGGTATGGACGTGTACCCTAACCGTACCAGGAGTAATGTATAGGGTAGAAGCAATTTCTTGGTTAGACTTACCCGCCGCAATTAAAGCTAAAATTTCTTGTTCTCGTTGCGTTAGCGGTAAAGTCGATTCTGCTGGAGTGGCGATCGCCTCACTCGTATCTGGGTTATGCTCGAATGTAGTGCGAATTTCTGTAGTTGCCGTGCGATCCCACCAAGAAGCACCAGCAGCAACCGAACGAATTGCTAAAATCAAAGTCTCGGCAGCAATCCCTTTCAAACAATAACCCGCTGCTCCTGCGGCAATCAACCTCGCAATCAAAGACTTTTGAGAATGAGAAGTTAAGACTAAAACTGGTAACTGGGGATTTTGCTGTTTAATTTGCCGACACGCCTCTACACCGCCAATTCCAGGTAATCCTACATCGAGTAATACCACATCGAGGGCGTGACGCTGTACCATTTCTACGGCTGTTTCCCCATCCTCCGCTTCAGCAACGATTTCTATACCTGATTCTTGTTGCAATTTGACTTCTAAACCAAGGCGAAAGAGTTCGTCATCTTCAACCAGGAGTAACCGTAAGGAAGGAGACATTCTTATGTATAAACTGACAAAGCTGGTAAGCGAAAACAGAAAAGCGCACCTTGAGGCAAACGATTCTCTGCCCAAATTGTACCGCCATGCGCGGAAATAATTTGCCGTGTTAAGTATAGTCCCAAACCAGAACCTTTCGCTTGACGATCGCTATGTCCCTGATAAAATCGTTCAAATAGATGTGGTAATTGTGCGGCAGTAATTCCCAAACCGTTATCCAAAACTTTGACAAGACAATATTCCGCCTGAGATTCAAATACCACTTCTACCTTACCACCGCGACGGGAATGATTAATTCCGTTTGTGAGGAGATTGGTAAACACCCGCGCTAATTGCAGCGCATCACCATTTACCCGCATGGCGCGGCGAAAATCTGAGTTGCCATATCCCAAATTGATATAAACTTGACGCGAAGCAGCAAGATCTGTCAAGGAGGCGATTGCTTCTTGCGCTATTGTGACTAAATCCACAGGCGCTAGCTGTAATTGCAATCCTTCCGTATCGTTGCGATAAACGTCTAGCAAGGTTTCTACCAGTTGTAATGTAGACTGATGCGAACGGATCATCTTTTCTAAAATCTTGTGATTGGTAGGCGCAACCGTACCAAATTTCCCTTGTTCCCAAGCTTTGAGAGTTTCAATTGCACCTAATAATGGAGTTTTTAAGTCGTGGGTAAGCGTTGAGGCGAAATCTTCTCTAACTCTAGCTAACTGTTCCTGAGATTGTAATTTAGCTTGTTGAGAAGCGATCGCAATTTCGTATTGATGGTTGCGATCGCCCAAGATTCCTGTCACAATCAGAGCGATCGCGGCAATGATACGACTGGCTATTGTTGAAGGTTTAACTACCTCACCAACGGGAAGCCATATATTTAATATTGTTAGTACTACAGCCACAAGCGTAGCGTATAATGTTGCTTTCCTTCCCAAACGAAAAGCAGAAATTAAAATTGGTCCCGTATAAAGATAGCCAAAAACATAATCTACGTGAGTGGTAAACTCCAATACCAACACTACTGCAAATAGACAAATAACCTGCCACAGCGAACTCCACTTGGAGTTTTTATCGGGTATAAAGATTTTACCCTTAATGAAGCGACGCGACATTGAATTCTACTTTGTTTAACTATTATTCTGTCATACCCAAGCTGAAAAATTCATGCGATCGCTGGTATATCTTGCTGTTTGTCTCTAATGTAAGTAGCGTTTAGACGGCGTTTAGTTCTAAATATACCTACTGATATAGAAAGGAAATATATTATATACATAGTTTAGTGTACGCGATCGCTGCTATTTTTATTGTCATTGTCTAAACAGTAACAATATAAAACTTATATCTAAACTCAATTGTAGAATTTAAGTAATATCAGCTAGGTTATTACAAGTCATAAATATTTAGCAGACTGCTCAAATAATGATGTTGCTATAGTTTGAAACAGAAAAAACTCTTTATATTAGCAGGTGGTGAGCCTACTCTACAAGATGAAGTCAGCCGAATCTCAAGCACAAGGTAAATAAAACCTACTTTGCTATCAAAAATATCAATTTTAAATATATATGTGGCAAGGATTTCTTCAAATCGCAATAACACTAATTATTTTGGTAGCTATTACCCCTTCTTTTAGTAGCTACATTGCCTCCGTTTTCTTAGAAAAGAAAACATTTCTCGATCCAGTAGCGAAGCCTATAGAACGTGTCATCTACGCTTTAGGTGGCATTCCTACCAAGAGTGATATGACTGGATGGCAATATGCCCAGGCAATTATTTATAGCAATATTGTCATGGGTATTTTTGTTTATTTCATCTTCATATTTCAGGGAATTTTACCTCTTAATCCAACCAATTTACAAGCACCGAGTTGGGACTTAGCACTGCACACAACCATCTCATTCGTTACTAACACCAATCAACAGCATTATTCTGGCGAGACAACATTTAGTTATGCTAGTCAAATGCTAGCTTTAGGATTTTTGATGTTTACCTCAGCGGCAACTGGTTTATCTGTAGGAATTGCCTTTATTCGCGGTTTGACAGGTAGACCTTTAGGAAATTTCTATGTCGATTTGGTGCGATCGATTACGCGAATTTTACTGCCAATTTCCATAATTGGGGCGATCTCATTACTCATTGCAGGCGTTCCAGAAACTTTAGCAGAACCAGCTACAGTTACAACTTTAGAAGGTGCAACTCAAGTTATTGCCAGAGGACCGGTTGCTCATTTTGAAATTATCAAGCAACTGGGAGAAAATGGCGGCGGCTTTTTTGGGATCAATTCCGCTCATCCATTTGAAAATCCAAATGCTTTTACTAATTTAGTAGAAATACTAGCGATGGTCAGTATTCCTGCTGCTTTAATTATCACATACGGCATTTTTGCAAATAATGAAAAGCAAGGATGGTTGCTGTTTTGGATGGTATTTATCATTTTTGTCACGCTAGTTGTGGTGACAGGAGTAGGCGAATACCAAGGTAATCCTCTAGTAAATAATTTGATTGGTGATAGTCCCAACTTAGAAGGTAAAGAAGTTAGATTTGGTTGGGCAGAAACAGCATTGTGGGCAGTTTTAACTACAGGAACGATGTGCGGTGCAGTCAACGGAATGCATGATTCTCTGATGCCAAATGGCGGCTTTTCGACCCTATTTAATATGTTCGTGCAAATGGTCTGGGGTGGTCAAGGAACGGGAACGGCTTATTTGTTCGTTTACCTAATTTTGACCGTGTTTCTCACAGGTTTAATGGTAGGGAGAACCCCAGAATTTCTAGGGCGTAAAATTGAAAAACGAGAAATCGTTCTTGCTAGCGTTATTCTGCTCGTCCACCCAATCGCAGTGCTAATTCCCAGCGCGATTACCCTGGCTTTTCCCGATACTCTAGCTGGAATTAGCAACCCTGGTTTCCACGGAATTTCTCAAGTTGTCTACGAATATACCTCAGCCGCCGCTAACAATGGTTCCGGTTTTGAAGGATTAGGGGATGCTACTTTATGGTGGAATTTAACCGCTTGTTTCAGCTTGTTGGCAGGACGCTATTTACCAATTATTGCCTTGTTACTATTAGCAGATAGCATGGCACGCAAACAACCAGTACCAGAAACAACTGGCACTTTGAGAACCGACACCCTGCTATTTACTGGCGTTACGGCTGGTGTAATTCTCATCCTTGGCGTACTCACATTCTTTCCCGTCCTGGCTTTAGGACCGATCGCAGAAGGATTTCAAATTGGTAATTGGTAATTGGTTTAACACTTCTCCCTTGTCCCCCTTGTCCCCCTTGTCCTCCCTGTCCCCCATCTATGAATTCTACAGCCTCTACAAAACCTCCACGTCCTAGACCGCAAGGACCTCGCGGCGATCGCAAGCATACACCTAAAGTCAACACTCAAGGACTTTACAAAAGAGCAATTAAGGAATCTTTTGTGAAGCTTAAGCCACGAGTGATGTTAAAAAATCCCGTCATGTTTGTGGTTTACGTAGGAACAATTATCACCATCTTAATGACATTTGACCCTAATTTATTTGGACCAGTTCAAGGAGAAAACCTACGATTTTTTAACGGATTAATCGCCGTAATTTTATTCTTCACCATTGTTTTTGCGAACTTTGCTGAAGCTGTGGCAGAAGGACGAGGTAAGGCGCAAGCCGATGCTTTGCGATCGACCAAATCGGATACAATTGCCAAGAAACTTTTACCCGATGGATCGATTCAAGAAATTTCTTCTACCCAATTACATCGCGGCGATATGGTGAAGGTAGTGGCTGGCGATATCATTCCCGCTGATGGCGAAGTATTAGCGGGTGTAGCTTCAGTCGATGAATCGGCAATTACGGGGGAATCCGCACCCGTATTGAAAGAACCAGGTTCAGACGTAGCAAGTTCCGTCACGGGTGGAACGCGCATTCTCTCGGACGAATTAAGCATCTGCATTACCGCCGATCCTGGCAAAGGTTTTATCGATCGCATGATTTCCTTGGTAGAAGGGGCGGAACGCGCTAAAACTCCAAACGAAATTGCTTTAACGGTGTTATTAGCAGTTTTAACTTTGGTGTTTCTGTTTGTCGTAGCAACACTACCCCCGATCGCCAACTACGTCAACAGTCCCGTCAGTATCGCAATTTTGATTGCCTTGTTAGTCGCACTCATCCCAACTACCATCGGCGGTTTGTTGAGCGCGATCGGAATTGCAGGTATGGATCGGGTGGCACAATTTAACGTCATAGCCACCTCTGGACGCGCCGTAGAAGCCTGCGGCGATGTCAACACTCTCGTTTTGGACAAAACAGGTACGATCACGCTAGGCAACCGTTTGGCAGAGGAGTTTGTGTCTGTCAACGGTCATACGATGAATGAAATTGCGCGAGTGGCGTTAGCAGCCAGCTTGTTTGACAATACACCGGAAGGAAAATCAATCGTCCGCCTTGCAGAAAGATTGGGAGCAACAGTAGATTTCGATCGCAACCTTGCTGAAGGAATTGAATTTTCTGCTAAAACTCGCATGAGTGGGACGAATTTACCCGATGGGAGTGAGGTGCGTAAGGGTGCGGTAGGCGCGATTAAAGGGTTCGTGCGATCGCGAAGCGTGGGCGAAGCCCATTCGCGTCATGGTAGAGAAACCCCCGAACTCGATACAGCCTACGAACGCATTTCTCAATTAGGTGGAACGCCATTAGCAGTTGCACTTAACGGCGATATTTACGGTGTAATTTACCTCAAAGATATCGTTAAACCAGGCATACGCGATCGCTTCGATCAGTTGCGCCGCATGGGTGTACGCACAGTCATGTTAACTGGAGATAACCGCATTACTGCTAGTGTAATTGCTCAAGAAGCTGGGGTAGATGACTTTATTGCCGAAGCCACACCCGAAGACAAAATCGAGGTAATTCAACGGGAACAAGCGCAAGGCAAAATTGTTGCCATGACAGGAGACGGAACGAATGACGCGCCAGCACTAGCACAGGCGAATGTGGGAGTTGCGATGAATTCGGGAACTCAGGCAGCGAAAGAAGCAGCGAATATGGTCGATTTAGATTCCGATCCGACAAAACTAATTGACATCGTGACTATTGGTAAACAACTGCTAATTACCCGTGGGGCGCTGACAACTTTTTCGATTGCCAATGATATCGCTAAGTATTTTGCAATTATCCCTGTCATTTTTACTGCTGCTAATTTAGACAGCTTGAATATTATGGGTTTGACTAGTACAAACTCGGCTGTATTATCAGCTTTGATTTACAACGCTTTGATTATTCCGGCTTTAATTCCTTTGGCTTTGAAGGGAGTTAAATTTAGACCACTATCGGCAAATCAGTTGCTACAACGAAATATTCTAATTTATGGTTTAGGTGGGGTAATTGCACCATTTATTGCAATTAAGTTAATTGATATTTTGGTGTCAGCGGTAGGTTTGGCATGATGTTGATTTTGAACGCAGATGGCGATCGCCTGTAGGGGCGGGTTTACCTACCATATTTGACTCTCACCCAATATCCACACAAACCCGCCCTGCCGAGATATTTAGATAATGTGAACGCAGATGAACACAAATGAAGATATCGAGGAGCAAAAATAAATGAAACGAATAAAATCCAATCGATTACCAACTACCAACTACCAACTACCAACTACCAATTTATGTATCCGTCCCAAACTACCCCTCGTAATTTTCCTAGTTCTATCCCTTAACGTCATCCTCGCTCCAATAGTATATGCAGCTACAGATGAAACATGGCAACGAACCCAAGCCTATGCACTAGGAATTTTAGGTCTCATAACATTGGCACTAGTAATTTATTTATTTGATGTCGTATTTCGACCGGAGCGATACTAATGTCTATATTTCGAGAAATTCTGCGAGGAATTCGTCTAACTCTGGCGCTGTGGGTACTAACAGCAGTTATTTATCCCGGTTTAATTCTCTTAGTGGGACAATTACCATTTTTACAAAGTCAAGCTAATGGCAGTATAGTATTAAATTTAGAAAATCAACCTGTAGGCTCAGTTTTAATTGGTCAACCATTTACATCTGAAAGATATTTTCAAAGTCGTCCTAGTACAGTTGATTATAGTACGAGTCAAGAAACTGCATCCACTGGTGTATCTGGTGCGAGTAATTTAGCTCCTAGCAATCCAGAATTACTCAAACGAATTGAAGCACAAGCCAAACAGTTGCAAGAGAACGGTATTCAACCCACTGCCGATCTGGTTTATACCTCTGGTTCTGGCTTAGATCCTCATATTACATTAGAAGCAGTAGAAGCACAGTTAGTAAGAGTTGCCAAAGCACGGAATTTTTCAACTGATGAAATTGTACCTTTTGTAAATAAGCATACTCAAGGTAGATTCTTGGGCATATTTGGCGAACCTGGAGTTAATGTATTAAAGCTAAATCAAGAATTAGATATTTTGGAAATCGCCAAGGGGAAGTCGTAAGTCGTAAATCGTAGGGTCGGGTTTTTAGAAGACACTGGTTGTGGAACGAATAGTTTTGCAATTAAACCCGCCCGTACAAAAGTTAAAAGTTATCAAATACTAACTCCTTACCACTGACAAATGACAAATGACAAATGACGAAAAAAGGTAAGCATAAAATTTTTATTGGTATGGCTCCTGGGGTAGGAAAAACCTATCGAATGCTAGATGAAGGTCATGCTTTGAAGCGAGAAGGAATTGATGTTGTTATTGGATTGCTAGAAACCCACGGAAGGAAAGAAACAGCACAAAAAGCTGAGGGATTAGAGATCGTACCGCGTCAACAAATTTTGCGTAGCAGCATGACATTGACAGAAATGGATACCGAGGCAATTATCAAGCGATCGCCTCAGTTAGTATTAGTAGATGAACTCGCTCATACGAACGTCCCTGATTCTATTCATGAAAAACGCTATCAGGATGTAGAAGATATTTTAAGAGCGGGAATTGATGTCTACTCTACTGTCAACATTCAACACCTCGAAAGTCTTAACGATCTCGTAGCGCGAATAACAGGAATTGTAGTACGAGAGCGGGTTCCCGATCGCCTACTAGACGAAGCAGATGAGGTGGTAGTCGTCGATGTCACGCCAGAAACTTTGGAAGAGAGATTGTTAGAAGGTAAAATTTACGCAACTAACAAAATCGACCAATGTTTGCAAAACTTCTTTCAACGTCGCAATTTAATTGCTTTGCGCGAACTAGCACTAAGAGAAGTCGCCGATAATGTTGAGGAAGATGCTTTAGAACTAAACGCCCGTAACAACGGAAACGACCTAGACGGACAGTATTGTAACATTCACGAACGAGTATTAGTATGTGTCTCGACTTATCCTAATTCCGTTCAGCTCTTGCGACGAGGGGCGAGAATTGCTGGTTACATGAATGCACTACTCTACACTGTGTTTGTGGAAGATCCAGATAAATTCCTCACCAGGGAAGAAAGCTTACACGTCGAGACTTGTGAAAAATTATGTCAAGAATTTAGCGGTACATTTATTCGTGTCAAGAATCATGACATTGCCAAAGCGATCGCAGAGGTAGCCTGTAAATATCATGTCACCCAAATCGTCATCGGTGAAAGCCAGCGATCTCGTTGGAAAATCTTATTGAAAGGCTCCCTAACTCAAAAATTAGTCCGCCTACTAAAAAATATCGATCTGCACATCATCGCAACCGACAAAAAAGAACCATTATGAAGTCGTAAGTCGTAAGTAGAGAATTAACTGGTCACTGGTCACTGGTCACTGCTCCCTGACAAATGTACTAGGATAAAACAGAGAAATCTTCCAGATGCAGCAGGCATGAACTTTTTAACTTACGTTCTCCATGTGGTAGGTTCGGGTGCGATCGCCTACCATACTGCTCGACAAATCCGCGATCCGCTCACACGTCCCAATACTCTCGCTGGCTTCCAATTAGCAGAATCAGGCTCGGTTCCCTTCTTGACAAAATTGAGTCAACGTGCTGGCGCAGAAGGCGATGAGTGGTTGGCTGAGAAACTGGCGAAACACGCAGCTGATGAAACTAGGCACGGTCAAATTTTCGCCCATGCTTTGAAACAACTGAATAAACAGGTCATCGATTTCAAGCGGGAGCGCGAAAAAACGCCAGAGGAAAAACCGAAGGAACAGCAGCGCAGTCCCTTTTTTGATGCTTTCTTCAAAGGCTACTCCCCAGAGCAGCTCAAGCCGGAAAATATGGAGTGGAATGTATTTCTAGCTAGCACCTACATTTTAGAGTTGGATGCTAGTAAAGATTTTGTCCGCATGGCGAAGGTGTTACCTGAAGACGAACCAACTAGCCGTAACCTGAAAAAGAGCCTTCTGAGTGTAGCTCAAGATGAAACTGGTCACGCCAACTACCTCTATGAAGCCATGATGCGGCGAATGCCTGCAAACCAAGTGCAACAACTCGTAGATGAGTGGCGCACCCGCAAAGTCAATGCTCTACTTGCATTTACCAGCAATATGCTTCAAGGCAAAGACAAACCACGTTCTTTAGTAACAGAAGGCGCTCCCGCCGAAACGCCAGCCGACTCTCAACCGCAAGAATTAGCAGCCGTTTAAATTTGTCATTTGTCATTTGTGAGTGGCTAGTGGCTAGTAGCTAGAATCTTTATCTAGTCGCTAGCCACCAATTACTAGCCACTAAGAACTGACCTCCATGCCTTACTTAAACGATTTAGCTCAATTTCTCGATCGCTTTTTTGCGATCGAGCGCTATTCTCCTTCTGAAAGGGGTGGTGTTTACATACCATCACCGCGCCCAATTAGTAGAATAGGACTAGCTTTAGAGCCGTGGGAAAATTTACCCCAGTGGGTGGAGAAACAAAAATTGGATGCACTGTTTCTCCATCGTCCTTGGAAATTGCAAGCGGAATTATTGCCAGATATTGGAGTCTTATCCTATCACTTGGCTTTTGACGAGTGCATGACATTGGGGTTTAATTCCCGTCTAGCGGATGTATTATCTCTGTCACACTTGGAGGGACTGGGAGAAAAACAAGGGCGAGCGATTGGTGCGATCGGCAACATCCCCCAGCAAAAGCTCACGGAATATTTACATTGCATTACCGAAATTTTTGGCGGACTAGAAGAAGTACATCTAAGTAAAACAGTAGAAGTTTCGCGTATAGCAGTTGTAGGAGGAATGAACGATGAACTAGTTAGGGAAGCTGCAACACGCGGCGCTAATTTGTATGTCACTGGACAAATGCGGCAGCCAGCCGTTGAAGCTTTGAAGGAAACGGAAATTAGTGCGATCGCAGTGGGACATCGCCGTTGCGAACAATGGGGTTTAAAATCCCTTGCCGGACTGTTGCGCGATCGCTGGTCTGGGTTATCAGTCATCGGTGAAGAAAGGGAGTAGGGAACAGGGAGTAGGGAAGAATAATTTAACTCACGCACTACGCACTACTTTCTTATCAACAACGAAACTAATTACGCGATCGAATTTAGCGGTAATATTTTCTCATACGTATATGCTTAAGCTTGATGTAAAAAATGTGACTTTAGTAATTCAAAAAACGTTATAATCAAACTCATATTTGGACGAGATTTTTCTAGAATATAACTGTACATTCACGGAAGTAACGAGCAGTTGGTATAAAAAATAAAATGAAGTTACAGTAAAAGTCCGCTTGAAGATTGAATGAAAGTGAAGATAAGTTTATGAAGGAATTTTTATAAGTTCATTAAATTATGTTAGTAAATTAATTCGAGAACATCTCCTAGCGTCGGCAAGTTGGGCAATTTATAGTTTTGCTTGAAGTGTTTGGCGTGCAATATCTGTCAATGCTGCTACACAAATCTTTTACAGAGGAATCATGCAAGCTTCCCCAAACATTACCTCCGCTTGGCAACGGCTCAAAAAGAACGAATTGAGCTGTGAAGAAGCGATCGCCCTTCTAGTAGATAATGAAGGAATTGTCAACCAAACACTACTAGATAAGGAAGTTAGTAGCAGATTTTTGCGCCACTTTCCCGATAAAACATCCTTGCCTCCAGCTATTCCCTTGCTATTGTGGCGTGGATGTTACTATCTCGGTTCGCCCGTATCCCTCTCGAAAGAAACGCTAGCCCAACTACAACAGCGCACGGGTAGCCAAATCGAAGTCGTCCCCATTGCAGACAAAAGCTACCGTACTTGGTTTCACTCTCAAAGCCTCAATCCCAATCGGATTAGCTCTATGCCCATAGTTAACCCGATTACGGGACAACTAGAGCAAGAAGACATCAGCGAAACTACAGAAATTTATTTGAGCAAAGCTGGCGATCAAATCGAGCGGATCAAAACGATTATCTCTGGCGCATTACGCAACCGAGCTAGCGACATCCACTTAGAGCCAATGGTAGACGGCTTGAGAGTGCGTTATCGAATTGATGGCGTGCTACGCGACATTACCACCCTACCAATAACCATGAGCCGCCGCGTCGTGATGGCGTTGAAGGTGATGTGCAACATGGACATTGCCGAACACCGCCGCCCTCAAGATGGCAGGATTGAGGAAAAGTATGCTTCAGGCGATGAAGCAGAACTTAACATGGATATGCGCGTCAGTACCCTGCCCTGCGTCAATGGCGAAAAAGCAGTTATCCGCCTCTTGCCCCGAGAAAATCCCTTTACTCACTTGGGCAACCTGGGCTTTGTTCCAGAAACGATGAACGCCTACAAAGCTTGGTTAGAGCAACCCCAAGGCATGATTATTCTAACGGGTCCCACGGGAAGCGGTAAAACTAGTACGCTTTATACGAGTTTGCAGAATGTTGCTAAAGAACACGTTAACGTCGTCACGGTAGAAGATCCGGTGGAGTACGTACTGCCAGGAATTACTCAAACTCAAGTTCACGAAGCCGCAGGAATGACATTTGCCGCTGGGATGCGGGCAATTTTGCGTCAAGATCCAGACATTATCATGGTGGGTGAAGTCCGCGATAGCGAAACCGCAGAAACCGCAGTCAGAGCAGCGCTAACCGGACACTTGGTATTTACGACGCTCCACACGAATGATGCCCTCGGGGCAATTCCCCGGCTGAAGGATTTAGGTATAGATCCTGGTTTGTTGAGCGATGCGTTGTTGGGAGTAGTGGCTCAGCGTTTGGTACGTCGTGTTTGTCCCCATTGCAGCGAACCTTATACCCCTACAGAATCAGATTTGAAAGTGCTGGGATTGGGACGAGACCAAATCCGTACTGATACGTGGCGTAAAGGTCGAGGTTGCTCGATGTGCTTCAATTCTGGATTTTTGGGACGGGAAGCAGTGGTCGAGTTAATTGACGTAGACGATCGCATCCGCGATATTATCTACGAAGGTACGATGACCCAGTTACAGCGATACCTACGAGAGATTAACTATGCTTCTTTCCGCAAGGCAGCGGTAGAGAAGGTAATGGCTGGGTTGACCACCGTACAAGAAGTTTTGCGCGTCCTACCTCGTTGTGCTTTGTACAACAACCATTTTGCCAGTGATAGCTTGGCTGAATCGGAATATGAATTAAACGGGCGCAAGCTGCCTGAATTGGGGAGAATGCAATAGCGATCGCAGTATGTATTTCATTTGAATGTAGGGGCGCACAGCTGTGCGCCCCTACATATTTAAAAAAAGAGGGGAAGGATTTTTATTGTCCTTCCCCTCTTTCTTGCGGTTATTTTGATTATTTTTGGCTCGGTCGCCTTCTTTTAACTTTTGACGCATCATCTGCGCCTGTTTCTTTAGTTGTCTGGCTCTTGCCGCACCGCCTCTACCTTTGTCGTTTCTACCTTCTCGACGGGGCGACTCCCATCGTTTGAGTCGCATACTCTGCTCCTTTGCAGCTTTTCTGGTATTGTGCTGATGGGCAGGAGGAGAATCGAACTCCTATGGGTTTAAGCCCGCTTGATTTTGAGTCAAGTGCGTCTACCAGTTTCGCCACCCGCCCTTTTTTTCAGCTTTACTATTGTAATCTATTTTTGTATTTTCTAACAAGTTTTGATATTCGCGACTAGATGCCCAGCGATCGATTTCTCTAGCGCGTAAGACTGGCACGGGATGGGTGAGTTGAGAGGAGTGAGCCGATTTCAGCATTTCGCCAATTTCGGTATTGCTAATATTGTCGTAAGCGCGCGCTTGCTCGATAAAAGCATCGAGATTGAGCTGGGAAGCAAGAACGGGAGAACCGCCAGCGAGTTTCATTAATATCGACATCACGACTTTGGGGTCTTGAGTCGCTAGCAAGGCAGCGCGATCGCAAGTAAACTCAGCACAGCGTACCCATTCTAGTAGTTGCGCCTGGAGGGTTTGGACGAGTAACTGACCAACATTCGGTAGTTGTCCAGCTGCAAGGACAATCAAATTCACTAGCGTCAAATAGACCCCGTGGTCGCATTTGAGATGACCCAGTTCGTGAGCAATTACCGCCTGCACTTCCTCTGGTGTCAGCAGATCGATCAGCGAAGTGTGCATGACAATAAATGGCTGTTTGCCCCGCATGGCAAACGTGTAAGCATTGGGGACTGGATGCTGTCTGACATATAATTGTGGCGGTTCCAGATCCAAAACCCGACACGCTTCTATTAACAGTTGATGATATTGAGGTAATTGGCGATCGCTCACCAAAATACTTGAGGCAATATTTTCAATATAGAAAAATTGTTCTGCCAATTGTCCCAATAAATTTCGCACCAGCAAATCGACACCAGGAATTTGTTTCAGTGCTTTAGTCGCTTCTAAGTCTAAAGGATGACGAAAAGAATCTGCTTTAAGCCCAACTAACTGCGTCTTGAGGGAAGACATGAGTATTGCGAACCAGTTTGTAGAGTAATAAAAGGTAATAAAGTAGATGCGATCGCCGACCCGCTGTCATCAGCAACATCGTAGTCAACATCTCACAGCCAGTATAGCGAATTCAGTTATCTGTAACCAACAACACTCAACCCATTACCAATTACCCATTACCAATTCAATCCGGTAAAGGAATTTTCATCGAACCGCAATCTTTGCGATTGCAAAGATACCATTTCGCGGGTGCAACTGCGTCTTCAGTGTCGAAGTACACGAGTCCTTCAGGAATGTTGTAGTAGACTTCCATTGTCACCTCACAACCGAGGATGCGCTGAAGTAGTTTTTTGAGGCTCTCTTGCCTGGAGCCAATTGCTGCCGTCACCTCGCGGCTCTTGCAGTGTACCATCAGCTTGGGGCGGTTAGATTGTTCGCAAGACCAAACGTTAAAATCTACAGCCAGACGTAACAAAGCCCTCGTTTGAGGATCGCACATCTCAATTAAGGTATTTTCAATTTCAGCTTTTTCAATTGAGGTTGGTTTTTCTTTGTTGTAAATCAGCTTCATAACTTAATTCCCATACTTCCTTACCAACACTTTTGAGATTTTTTACCAACTTTGCGTCACATCTGCCACATTTTTTATCTCGCTCAACTTTTAATATCAATGAAGGCAGGCGATCGCATTCAATCACGCAGAAGTGCTAAATTGTGGCTCAGTTTTAGCCTAGCTTATTCTATATTTTCCTGACTATTAGTAAATCAGTAATTGTTAACTTGGTTCAACCATTTTCACAAAATTTCACTCTAAAAAGCAGTAGAAAGCTGTCTTCTATCTAACGACATAAATATATGACGACAAAGTACATTTTTATTAACTGCTCTTTCAGTACAAGCCATCATGTACGGAGAGTGACTTTTCCCGTCAACTGTCAACTCTCCAAAACTCTATAACAATCACCACGACTAAAACATTATTGCTTATCACTTACGTCAGCTATTGTCAATGAGTACATTTTTCATATAATGGATGAAATCTAAAAATGAACTTTTATTAAGCTGTTAAGCGAGGAGAAAGTTAAAGATGTACGTCGTGCAAATTGCTTCTGAATGCGCTCCCGTTATCAAAGCAGGCGGCTTAGGCGATGTCGTCTACGGGCTGAGTCGGGAATTAGAGATTCGGGGAAACAGTGTCGAGCTGATCCTACCCAAATATGATTGTATGCGCTACGACCACGTATGGGGATTGCACGATGCCTACCGCGATTTGTGGGTTCCTTGGTACGACGGTAAGATCCACTGTTCTGTCTATTGCGGTTGGGTACACGGGCGAGTCTGTTTCTTTATCGAACCGCACTCTCAAGATAACTTCTTCAATCGCGGCTGCTATTACGGCTGTAATGATGACAATATGCGGTTTGCTTTTTTCAGCAAAGCCGCTTTAGAATTTCTCAACCAGAGCAATAAGCGCCCTGATATAATTCACTGTCACGACTGGCAAACAGGGCTAGTACCCGTGATGCTGTACGAAATCTACAAGTATCATGGCATGGGCAACCAACGAGTTTGTTATACAATCCACAACTTCAAACACCAGGGGATTGCTGGCAACGAAGTATTACAGGCAACAGGATTAAATCGGGCGGATTATTATTTCCAATATGAAAAGCTACAAGATAACTTCAATCCCTTTGCCATTAACCTGATGAAAGGGGGGATTGTCTACTCTAACGCCGTCACGACTGTATCACCCAACCATGCTTGGGAAGCTCATTATACAGAAGTTGGCAGTGGTCTAGGTCATACCCTACACCAGCATCAAGATACATTTAGCGGCATTCTCAACGGTATTGATTACGATTTCTGGAATCCAGAAGTAGACCGATACATACCTTTCAATTACACCCCAGACGACTTTGAGCAAAAAGTCTATAACAAGAAAGCTTTACGAGAACGGCTTTTACTACGCGATGAACCGCAAAAACCAGTTATCGCCTACATCGGTCGATTAGATAATCAAAAAGGGGTGCACCTCGTCCATCACGCGATCTATTATGCTCTCCAGAGAGAAGCGCAGTTCGTCTTACTAGGTTCAGCAACAGAACCAGGAATCAACGCTCATTTCAGACATGAGAAAAACTTTTTAAACGATAACCCCGACTGCCATTTAGAACTCGGTTTTAACGAAGAATTATCTCATTTAATCTATGCTGGCGCTGACATGATTCTTGTCCCCAGTAATTATGAACCTTGCGGGTTGACGCAGACAATCGGGATGAAATACGGTACTGTACCGATCGTGCGCGGAGTTGGCGGGCTGGTCAATACGGTATTCGATCGCGACTACGATCCCAACAAATCTCCAGAAGAACGTAACGGTTACGTCTTCTATCAGACCGATTACAGCGCTTTAGAATCGGCAATGGATCGGGCGATTGGTTTGTGGTACAACCATCTTCAAGAGTTTCGCCAGCTTGCCCTACAAGGCATGGCATACGACTACTCTTGGAACCATCCAGGCACGGAATATCTAGCAATTTACGATCGCATTCGGCATCAATAATTGCTTACCCAGTCAATCCTTTGAGGGCGGGTTTTTCAATCTCTTCGTAATTGACAGAGATCTTTGAAAAACCTGCCCCTACAGTAATACGACCAATTACCCATTACCAATTACCAATTACTTGCTATAAGTCACGACGCGATCGATCCGAGGTCTGCCAAATCTCTCCCAGGCATTGCCCCCACGTAGAAATAATTCCATCCAGCGAATTTCTCTCCCGTTCGTCTCTTGCCAGCCAGAACTCCCTGGCGCAAAAGCCAACGTCCCTTCTGGAACGCGGAAGCTACCATCCGAATACACCGCATCGCTGATCGTATCCCCTACCCGAATCGTTACCTTAGTTTCTGGTTCTAAGTTGACGCGATCGGCGGAAATGGTAGTTTTGATGTTACCGTAGCCATCGATCCACGCCACGCGATCGCTTGGTGGGTCGGGAATCTGCTGCGGATCTAACTCGTCGCCTAACAAACTCAGATCGTCAGAGGCGATCGCTGCCGCTGCTTGAGGAAATACGTCTCGCGATCGAAACTGCGAACCGCCGCGAGAAACCTTGACAATTTTGATCGTCTGTGCCATTGACTTAATGAAAGATAGAGTATAACCTGCATTAACTCCCACAACTTTGATATTGTTGGGTAACAGTACGTACGTCAGTCCCTCGCCTTCATTGTCTTTTCTGGGTTGTGCATCATCTTGGCGCGGCGCACAATTATGATAAATTAGCCGTTCTGCTGCACCGGGATTCAGTCCGAGTTGAGCCACCCAAAAGCCAGTGGCTAGGGTGCTGAATGGTGGTACGGAAACCCAATGAATTTGCGCTGTTGGTAACGACATCAATAGCCGTTGGGTAACTTCAGCAAAAGCTGGGTCGCCATTTCCATAATCTGCAATTAGGTTAATTTGCATAAGTTATTAGCATATGTAATTGGTCACAGCCTGCAAAATTCGTTCCGCTGCGCATCCGTCTCCAAAAGGATTAATAGCTGTTGCCATTTTTTCATAAGCAGTTGGGTTACTCAACAACTCAGCCGCTGCCATCACGATTTCTTCTGTTTGAGTTCCAATTAATTTTGCCGTTCCAGCCGTCACTGCTTCAGGTCTTTCTGTCGTTTTACGCAAGACCAAAACTGGTTTACCCAAACTCGGTGCTTCTTCTTGCAAACCACCAGAATCAGTTAACAGCAAGTGCGATCGCTGGATCGCCCCTACTAATTCTCCATAATCTAGCGGATCTGTCAAGAAGACTCTCGGATGCTTGCCCAAAATCTCTTGTAGCGGTTCGCGCACGATCGGATTGCGATGCAATGGCAGCAATAAAGCTGTATCCTCAAACTTTTCTAGTATCTGCAAAAAACCTTGGGCAATTCCCTGAAGCGGTTCGCCCCAGTTTTCTCGCCGATGCACTGTAGTTAATAAAACTCTATATTTGTCCCACTCTAAACCATCGATCTGACAAGCTGGTTGCTGTTCTGCTACCGATAGTAATGCGTCAATGACCGTGTTACCCGTTTGGTGAATTTCTCCTAAAACGCCAGAACGTTGCAAATTCTCTACTGCTTGCGGCGTGGGGGCAAAGTGCAAATGTGCCAACTGAGAAATCAACCTGCGATTTGCTTCTTCTGGATATGGATCGTATATATTGTCTGTTCTCAGCCCCGCCTCTACATGTCCTACCGGAATTTTTTGATAGAATGCTGCCAAAGAAGCTGCAAAAGCCGTGGTCGTGTCCCCTTGAACTAAAACTAAGTCCGGCTGCTGCTGTTCAAACAAGGTTTCCAATCCTCGCAGACTGCGACAAGTAATATCGCTCAGAGATTGTTGCATTTGCATAATTTCCAAATCTGCATCTGCCTTTAGGTTGAATAGTTGCATGACTTGAGCAACCATTTCTCGATGCTGTCCGGTTAGAACAACTTGGGTATCAAACTGAGGTGCGTGTTGAAACACCTGAATCACTGGTGCTAGCTTGATTGCTTCCGGGCGAGTGCCTAAGATAATGCAGACTTTTTTCATTGAGCTGGTTTTGCTAGTGGTTCATTGGTCAATGGTAATTGGTCAACGGTCATTTATCGTACAGTAAATATCAATGTCTTACCCTTACTACAAAAACCATGACTCAGCTCGACCGAGCTGCTATGCAAGCTCGAAATAAATTACTCGCTATGTTTTTACTACTCTGCATTTTAGACGTTACGTTAGCGATCGCAGTACGGGACAGGTGGGCTATCGGTCGTATATTACTAACAATTGTCGTGATGTATTTTGTGATGCAGGGGCGAAAATGGGCAAGATGGCTTCTGATTGGCATCTGTAGTTTGTTCGTTGTCAGTCTAATCGCAGTGATTGTGGCACTGAGTTCAAGGCTTTCTACTATTTCGATCGTTGGAAGTTCGATCGCAATCGTTCTCAGCGCTATTATTCCGGTCTATATGGCAAGTAGCAAAGATTTAAATCGTTATTTTGCTTATAAAAGACAAGGTTATTCCCAATAGACTCGATAGTATATCGTTAGCTACTTATCGACAGCTCTACAAAAATGAAAAAACCCAGCTGGTCACTGGGCAGATGCATTATTTGGATGAAATCAACTTAGCTTCCGCTAGAACTTTGGCTCCGTATCGCAGGTCAAAGGACAAGCTGCATAGACGGAAGTATGAATGTCATCTGCCTCGCCATGCAGCCAGCTCAACCATTTAACTTCATGTGGATGAATTCCTTTCAAAGTCAACATGCTAGCTCCAATCAGCACTGCCAAAACGTTGAAACCAATTACACTTCCTGCTACTAATAAAACCGCACTTACTGGCATCACAGATTGCAGTACCATCGACAACAAGAAGGCTACTGTAGCCATCAAAACGACTAAAGGAAAGCCCACAACGAGCAAACAAACTGCTAATGTGAAACTCCAGATTAAAAAGCTTTTGAGTGTAAATAAAGAAGAAGATGTCCCTAAATTGGAGCTTTGAGTTAAAGCCATAGTTTCTCTCCAAAGTCAATGCAAAAATTCAGATTTGTAAAATTCTGTACGCCGAGTCGGAGCCAGTTAAGCCCTATTGAAAATTAGTATACAGATACCCATAGATAAGATGATCGGATAGTTATTAATCTTTACACTAGATAATTTCTGTTTATAAATCCGAACGGAAAAGCATATGAAAACGCTTTGCAAGTCACAACATCTATCTTGAGATATACAACCTCAAAGTCTTTTAGATACTAGCTTTCACAAAGATCGAGCGAGAGATCTTATGTGAAACAAGATCGCTCGCAAATGCAAAAAACGATCGCACCCTTATTGGCTTAACATTTCGTATAAATACAGTGGTGGTTTCTCATAATTCCTCCAAGACTTATTGACCAAAAAGAAAGCGATCGCGCACCTTAATTCCTCATTTCGTTACTCGTTAAATTAAAACTATCCTCAAAGCAAGTTCATGAATTTTTATAACTAGCGAGGTGGAAGTCAAAAATTAAAAGTCAAAAGTCAAAATTGAGGAGTCAGGCAACAGGAGGAAGACAAGGGAGCAATTCAAAATTCAAACACGCACCACGTACCACTGATAACTGAATAACTGATAACTGATTAGGGGAAAACTAAACGTGTAATCACACAGACTAGAGGCATATGACAGAACCCCAACGTCAGCCAAATTATCCACCTCCCGCACCCCGCGTTCCTCCCATACCACCACCACCGCAGCGAATGAATTCCAGTGGAGACACGGGAGTGGTGAGTTCGACGCAGCCAATTCAGCCGATACCCAGCACCCATGTAGCAGTGAATGTGACAGGAGTAGGCTCGACGCAGCCAATTCAGCCGATACCCAGCACTCATGTAGCGGTGAATCCGCTAGAAGAACCGTTACCCTTACCATCTACAAGTCCTCGTCTCAACGTACCTAGACCAGCACCACCTAGTGCTGTCCGTCCTAGACAAAGTAAGACGAATAATGCACCTACATTAGAACAATTGGTAAGAGAAGCATACGATCGCGGTATTTCCGACTTACATTTAGGAGTAGGTGAAGTACCGCGCTTTCGCGATCGCGGTCAGATTATACTTACCGATCATCCCCCGATCGACGAAGAGATTTTTTTCAGTTGGCTGCGAGAAATACTCAGCGATCGACAAATCGAGCAATTCAAAGAAGATTTAGAATTCGACGGTGCAACCCAGTATGAAGGATTGGTGCGGGTGCGGATCAATATTTTTGTTGCTCTCAATGGTCCGGCAATGGTACTGCGGCTGATTCCGTTAAAAATCTTAACAATGGAACAACTGAATTTGCCACAGGTATTCAGAGATCTATGTCACTACCACAAAGGATTAATTTTGGTGACGGGACCGACAGGTTCGGGTAAGTCTACCACGATGGCAGCGATGATCGACTTTATCAACAAGACTATGCCGAAGAATATCATTTCAATTGAAGATCCAGTTGAATTCGTGCATGTCAGTCAAAAGTCGTTGATCAAACAACGGGAAGTTGGAATTCATACATTAAAATTCGATAACGCCCTCAAAGCATCCTTACGAGAAGACCCAGATATCATTCTGATTGGGGAAATGCGCGATCGCGAGACAGTAAACACAGCCCTCAAAGCAGCACAAACCGGACACTTAGTATTTGGTACGTTGCACACAAACAGCGCTGTAAAAACTATCGAACGGATCTTGAACCTTTACAATCCCGAAGAACAGGGACCCATGCGAATTCAGGTAGCTGAATCGCTCGTAGCAGTCATCGCTCAAAGCTTAGTTCGTACTACAGATAGCAAACGAGCAGCCGTACACGAAATTATGATTAATACAGACGCAATTAAAGATTACATTATACGTAATCAGGTTGAAGAAATAGAGGCAATTATTCCTCGCTGTGGCTTCGAGGGTATGTGTACCATGAACCAGTCTTTGTATCAGCTATACGAACAAGGACGAATCACGGAAGAAACAGCCCTAGAAGCCTCACCCAAACCCAACGAAATGGCTATGACCCTCAGAGGTCGAGTTTAGTAAATTGGAAGTAAGGCGCGATCGCGCCTTACTTGCGACTTGCGACTTTCCCCTTATCCCCTACCCCCGCTAAAATTGAGTCATTCCAAATCGCTCCAAGTATTTAAAGGCATCGCCCTGTTTACGCCGGGGGGGGATCTGATTTATTGTATCGACCGCTCGAAACAGCAGCGCTGGCATTTACAGTTATGCATGGAGCTACAACAAATACTAGGACTGCCAGAGCCACCCCACTTTCTCGTTCCTTGCTACACAGCAACGCTAGATTGTTGGTTAGATCCACAGACTCAGCACATCCAAACCTTTGCTGAAGCTTATCCATTAGTGATGCGCCATCAGGCATTACTCAATGCAGTTTTTGATGTCGGAGAATTAGTGTGGCAGGCAGCTCCTTGGTCGGAAGAATTTTGCGATCCGATCGCATTAGCTACCTATCGCGCTTGTTTTCCCCAATTGTGGGACGACCGTGGTTTGATCGTGCGGTTCGATCCATCCACTGCTACCCCACATATGAGATACGATGCGACTGCTAATTTCTCTCAGACGGAGCTAAAAGCACCGGAAATAGAAACCACAGTTACAGCGACAGAAGCAACCCCAGCAGAATCTCAATATTCCGAAAAGCTAGGTTACGTGCTGCGCTTATTTGTAGCGGGACACAGTGTAAATACAGAGCGAATCCTTCAGACTTTACATCAGCTGCTAGAACAATCGCTACGCCATCCCTATACCTTAAAAGTTGTCGATGTCTTTAAACATCCAGAGCAAGCCGAACTATATCAAGTTTCTGCTACCCCTACTTTAGTCAGAGCGTGGCCTCACCCAGTCCGAAGACTCGTAGGTGACTTAGATAACACGGCTAAGATTTTGAAATTGCTGATATCACCGGAATTATAGGAGACAAGGGAGACAAGGGGGACAAGGGAGAAGTCACAACTCACAACTCACAATTCACGCATCAAGCAATAGGAATTGCCCGATCGCAACTGTATCTGCGTAGAACATCTGTGATTCGACAATTTTGCCATCACGCATTTTATACACGCTTACGACTGGCGAATCAAGCTTTTTACCGCCACTCGCCGCCAGCCCTTTCAACCGCCAAAGGACGATGACATAATCTTCTGCATCTAAAAAGACTGCATCCATTTTCCTCTCGGCTGGTGGTTGAAGATGATTCCAAGTTTGAGCAGCGCCTTCAACGTGTTGCTTTGCACCTTCAAGACCGTAATGTACTCCACCATAAGGAAGTGACTCTGCATCGCGAATGACAATTTCAGGAGCGTAAGCTGCAAGAACTCCAGCAATATCGCGTTCTTCGACAGCTTTGAAAAGACAGCGAACATTTTCTAAATTCTGTTGTGACATAAATTCTCCTTTCTCGTCAGAATTCATCGACTGACGCATTCAGTATCCAACTATTTTTAACTTCTTCGCTTCAAGGTTCTTGCGGTTGTTTTCAACGTTCTTGCGACAACTGCCAAAAAACTTTGGGTGTAACTCCGACAAGGCGTTTGAAATGGTAAGTGAAATGTCCTTGACTAGCAAAACCAACTGTCTGAGCGATCGCCGCCAATGATAAATTACCCATAACTATCAGTTGTTTGGCTCGTTCGATCCGACAACGAATTAAATATTGATGCGGTGAAATCTGAGTTGACTTTTTGAACAAATGCGCAAAATGATATGGACTCAACCGCACTATTTCTGCTAACTGAGTTAAGCTAATATTTCTATCTAAATTGGCTTCTATAAAATCAACAATTTGCTGCCATTGCTGTTGCGTCAAGCTACCCGTAACAGTTTTACGCGGACGTGAGTTAGTAGAATATCTCGATAAAAGATGAACCACAAGTGCATGAGCTAGCGAGTCAGCATAAAGATGGCTGTTTTTCCCATCAATTTCTAAGGATATTTTGAGTGCAAAGCCAATCTGCTCAACTAATGGATCGAATAGTGTATCTAAATGTGGAATCAGTTCGAGGCGATCGCTGCCAAACACCTCATAACCAACTGTAGCTAGAAATGACGGTGATAACAACAAATTGAAAAACTCAGCTTCTTTATCCCAGTGAAACTGTTGGCTGAGGTAGGCTGGATAAATTTTCATATCTCCAAATCCCGATCCTACCTTCTCATATCGTCCGCCAACTGCTTGCTCCAACTGCACGGGCTTTCCGACATTCAGACAAATAACGTGCTGAGACGACACACGTTCTGGAACATCGCAAGGTGGTTGTCGAAAATAAGCAAATTGAATGTTTTTCCAGTTAGCGCCATCACTAGCTAGAATCGGCGAACGGGGAAGGATTAGCGGTAAATTGCTAGGAGTCGGATCGCTCACAATTACACTGATGCCACTCGCCCGTGTAGAAAAGCTTGAAAGGCTTGAAGAGAGAGGGAATGCGGATGAAAGGACTTGAACCTTCACACCTCTCGGTACTAGAACCTAAATCTAGCGCGTCTGCCAATTCCGCCACATCCGCATATTGGCTTTACGATTATAGCAGAGAATAAAAGATTTTTACTCGCTTCTCAAAGCGGCAATCGGATCTAATTTAGCAGCATTCCGAGCTGGGATGACTCCTGCTAGCAATCCGACGACGAAAGAAAGCCCAAACCCACTCGCGATCGACCATAATGATACGATCAGGGGAAATTTGAAAATATTAGCAGCAGTAGCCGCGATCGCCACTCCCAAACCAATTCCCATCCCTCCGCCAACGACAGAGACGACAACCGCTTCGGCTAAAAACTGAATTAAAATCGCTGCATTAGTCGCACCTACAGCTTTGCGAATACCAATTTCTTTTGTGCGTTCGACAACCGAAACTAGCATGATATTGGCAATTCCGATTCCGCCAACGACTAAGGAAATCCCCGCGATCGCCCCTACCATAACGGTAAATAATCCCACTACACTACTAAACGTGTTGATAATATCGACTTGATTGATAATCCGAAAATCATCTGCTTGCGGTGGGTAGATATTGTGACGCAAGCGTAAGAGGTTCGTGACTTGAAATTGTGCCGCATCTAACTGCGTCTCGTTACTGGCTGCTAACCAAAATCCATTGATGGAAACTCCAGTTAAAGCATTATTTCCTACCAACCGCGCCGACATATTCGTTAACGGTACATATACGCGATCGTCTTGATCTTGACCTCCAACCGCGCCTTTTGGCTCCATGACCCCCAGTACCTTATAACTTTGTCGCTGAATGCGAATATCGGCTCCTACTGGATTGACTTCTGTGCCAAATAGTTGATCTCGCACCTTAGAACCCAAAACTACAACTGGCTGAGCCGCATCTAAATCTGCTTGAGTAAAAAATTGTCCGACTTGGGGGCGGATATTTTTCACCTCAGAGTAATATAGATCCGTCCCGAGAACGCTAGTAGAAATATTCTGTCCGCCATAAACAACTTGAAACTGACGTTGTAAAAAAGCAGTCACTCCCATCGCTGCTGGAGCCTGTTGCGCTACTGCTTTAGCATCTTCCCAAGTCAAAGTTGAAGCCGAACCCACCCCTTGGTTAATCCCGCCACCAGTCGTAGACGCACCAGCGAGGACGAGCATCACGTTCGTACCCAAAGCTTGAATCTGTTGCTCGGTAGATTTTTGTACGCCTTGTCCTACCGAAGTAATAGAAATTACCGAAGAAATACCAATAATTACGCCCAGCATTGTCAAACCCGTGCGTAACTTATGATTCCATAAAGATTCCGCCGCCATCCCGACAACTTCAGCAGTTGACACGGTGTTAGTTTGCTTGGGGATAGATGGTTTTTTGAGCATGAAATTTCAAAAGTCAAAAGTCAAAAGTCAAAAGTCAAAACTAAGGAAATCACCGAAGATGTGATGTTGAGGTTGTCCATCTGCTTGCTAAACCCACCCCTACGACTGATAACTGTTCACCGTCGCGAACCTCCCATACCTGGGATTCCTGGCGTTCTGGTTTGGGGACGAGTTCCTGGTGGAAAGGTGATGAAGACTTTTTCGGTTCCCGTGAGTCCTGATAATACTTGGGTTTTGTCATTTACAGTCACTCCGGTTTGGATGGGGGTGAAGACGGGATTGTTATTCTCGCTAGCGACAAATACACCCGTACCGTTAGGTTGACGAGCGATCGCAACTGTGGGGACGGCGATCGCATTTTTCAATTCGCCTGCTTTAAAATCAACATCAACGTTCATACCCGATCGCAATAGCTGAGGAGCGGTGAAAATTGCAGCTTTAACTTGAAAACTCGTTACGTTCTGCTCTACGGTAGATTGAACGGCAATTTGAACTACTCGCCCCTTGAAAGTTTTACCTGGATATGCATCAGCTCGAAAACTGATGTCTTGTCCGATCCGAATTCGAGCAATATTACTTTCAGCAACATTCGCGACAACCTGATTATTTGCTGCCAGTGCCAAGATCGAGTTGGAAGTTGCACCAGATACGGAACTACCTGCGGTGGTGGGAGTGACAAAAGCACCAGGATCGGCATATTTTTGCGCTACTACGCCACTAAAAGGAGCTGCGATCGCCGTATCATTCAATTGAGTTTGAATATTCTGCAATGCCCCTTGTGCTTGTTTAACTTGAGCGCGGGCTTGAGCGATATCTTCAGGACGCGAACCGTTTTGCTGTAGAGTTAAAGCTTGCTGCGCTCTATCCACAGATGCTTTGGCACTATTGTAAGCAGCGCGGGATGTAACTAAATCTCGACTAGAAATTGCTCCAGAGGCGAATAACTGCTCGTTTTGGCGCAGATTTGAGGTTGCTTCTTCTAAAGTGGCTTGAGTATTTTGTAACTCTGCTTGCGCTTGAGCAATATCTTCAACGCGATTTCCTGCCACCAATTTTTGTAAATTTGCTTGAGTTTCTGCTAATCTTCCCTTAGCTTCGGTTAATTGTCCCTGTAGGTTTGAATCATCCATGTAGGCAATAATTTGCCCTTGCTTTACCCAATCTCCTTCTTTTACCAACAAGCGTTTTAGCCGTCCAGAACTTTTAGGGCTGACATTAATCGATCGCTCTGGTTTAATTGTGCCGTTAGCTGCAACAGTTACAGTTAAATTTAATCGTTCTACTGGAACGGAGAGTGCTTGTCGCTGGGCAGCTTGACGAGGAACAATGACAATTTGACGATAAACAATGTAGCTACCTGCGGCTACAAAGCCAAGCAAGAATACCCCCAGCACCCACTTAGTAATTCCTACTTTCTTGAAGTTTTTCACGCGCGATGAGAACGCCTCTGAATGAGGCAAGTCAGTTTTCATTCTAGCTTCACGCTCGGTAATACACCCGTCATAGCAATTCTGTGCCACTATCTTATAAACGAGTTCGCTCAACCTCATGTAGAAAAAGTCACGATCGCCCTATGACTTTAGTAATGGTTATCAGTTATCAGGGAATCTATACTAATTCCGAATTCTCCCTTGTCTCTCTTATCTCCCTTGTCCCAATTTTGACTTTTGACTTTTGACCTTTGACTTTTAAACCTTGTGACTCGTCCCATTCAACCTCAAAATCACCCGTTTCCATTTCTGCTCTATCTAGAGTGGGCATTATTGGCGATCGCAATTTGGACTGAATTATTACCTAATCCCAGTTTGCGGTTTCCAAGGTTTCCTTTGCTAACGCTGTTAAGCATTACTGGCTTTGGATTGATGGGGTTGAGATTACCCACGGGTAAGTTAATTTACAAAGTTATTTATACTGCATTTGAAATTGTACTAATTTTATTCACTTCTCTAACTGGTAGTCGAGCAATCCGTCTGTTTCCTTTCCTTTACTTACTTCTAGTCACTCGAAGTTGTCTGATTTTTGCGCTACCAGGAAGATTATTAATTACGGGTTTATCTTTTACTCTTTTCCTATTGACGCTACAGCGCCGTTTTCATCGCATTCCCGCACCACCATCGGCTCAAGAACGGTTACGTTTTTTTCCGCTCCTCCTAGCATTATTATTTGGGTTAGTTTTAGTTTTTGTGTTGTTATTAATGAATGCAGTTTTGGCTGAGCGTCAAAGTCGAGAAAAACTGGCGATCGCGAACGAACAACTGCGAAAATATGCTTTGAGAATTGAAGACCAAGCAACTTTACAAGAGCGTAGTCGCATTGCACGAGAAATTCACGATTCTCTCGGACACTCTTTAACAGCACTCAATCTTCAATTAGAAACGGCACTGAAACTTTGGCTGAGCGATTCTACCAGAGCTTATACGTTCCTAGCACAAGCAAAAAATTTAGGTTCTCAAGCTTTGCAAGATGTGCGCCAGTCGGTTTCAGCGCTGCGCGATCCGCTGCTAGGGCGTTCTTTAGAGCAAGCGATCGCATCTTTGGCTGAGGATTTCGGGCGCTCCACTGGGATTATTCCTTCATGTCAAATTCAACTTGCCGATCCCATCACGACAGAAGTTTCTACAGCTATTTACCGCATTGCTCAAGAAGCATTGACAAATATTAGTAGATATGCGTTAGCGACTGAAGTGAAAATTCAATTACAGGTTACGGAAAACCATTTAAAATTAACAATTGCGGATAATGGTAAAGGATTTCAATTAAATCAAAATACCACTGGTTTTGGGTTGCAAAGTATGCGCGATCGCGCCCAAGGCTTAGGAGGTGAATTCAATATTCACACTGCCCCCAACTCAGGCTGCACGCTTTTGGCTGACATTCCTTTACATACATGAAAAAGCGAGCATAGAGGGATTTGAACCCCCGACCCTCAGAACCGGAATCTGATGCTCTATCCACTGAGCTATATGCCCTTGCACTCGGATATTATAGCACAGCAAGTTAATTGGGAAGCGATCGCCATATTTAAAATCTAAACCTGTGCCAAAGTAGCTGCGCCGAAGCTGCGAGTAAAATCATCAGTCCAACTCGTACAAAGTTGAGGATGAGACTGTTGCAGCCAATTGAATACTTCTCCTGCTACCTTTTTGTTTTTCTGGAGAACGGTAAACAGCAAATCCTTTACCTCAGCAGGCTGTGTTGTTTCCAGATCGAGAATTGTAAACTCTAGCAGAGAATGCCAGTTAGCATCTACAGTAATTTCGCTGTCATTGAGTAGGTTTTGCCAGCGAGAGACAAAATATTTTGCTGCTAGGTAGGATCGAATTAAGTCATGACGAAAATAGTAATGTTCGCCGCGCTGAATCAGAAATTTCTTTGTTTTTAGGTTATCTTGTAACTCCTCTGGTACGGGTTCGTCTTGGCGATCAAAAAATGTATTGCGTGACTTGAACATTTTATATGCTCGTTCAAATAATATGTCTGGGTAATCTGTCCGCCCATTTTGACACCATAAATCTAAAATTGGTTTGAGTGTTGCTTCGTAAAGTTCTCTTTCAGTTTGCGGTAAAGGCTGATTTTGCTTAATTATTTCAATGGCAAATTCTAAGTTTTGGGGAATTTGATAAATTTTATGAGTTTCTGCATTTAATTGGCTAATAATAGTTGTTATTCCTCTTCTGTCACTTTTGGAAAATTTGACGTATTTGCGTTGTTTCAGCCAACGAAAAATCAAGGTTTCACCCCACTCTGACAGAAGAGGGATTAGCAGTGTTGCCTTCGATGCGATACACACCTTGTTCTGTTGCCAGCCAAACTTGACCGTTGATATTCTCGATATCATTGACTGCCAGTTGTGAATTGCTAACAATGCGAACTGCTACTTGAGCTGCGGCTGGAGAAGTACTAGCTATGGTAGTGAAAATGCCTGCAATGAAAATAGAGAAACGTGCGCGTCTGAGGAAGTGAGAAACGAAATGCAACTTTGCTCTCTTACTTGCAGGTTGAAACATAGTTATTTTCTTCCTAAAATACGATGCAATCCTGACTAGTGGTAATCATCAACATTAGCAGCGCAATTTCCGCAAGCTTGTGTAAGATCTCCCCAACCCCGCTTAACAAGGGGGGCTAAAAACGGTCTAATTGACCCCTTGTTAAGGGGGATCTCCAAGGGTTATATATTCTAACCGAGAAGTTTTGGGGGCAAGAGGCGATCGCTTTTTTCACAAAGCTGTAACGATGTAAATTAAGGGATTGGAAGAGAAGACACTATCATGCAAGCCAAAACTGGGGCGATCGCAAATTTAAGTTTATACGAACGAGACTTTGTAGCGTGGGCAGACGAGCAAGCTTTGTTACTAGAGCAAAAGCGCTGGGATGAGTTGGATTTAGTTAACTTGGTGGAAGAGGTGCGAGATTTGGGGAGACGTGAAAGAGATGCTCTAGAAAGTCAAATAATCAGGCTGCTAATGCATTTGTTGAAATGGCAGTATCAGCCAAGTAAAAGGACGAATAGCTGGACGATCTCAATCAAAGATGCGCGACGACAAGTCGCTAAACTACAACGCAAATATCCGGTGTTGAAAGTGCATACAGAAACCGTTTTCTATGAGTGCTACTTAGAAGCAAGGGAAGTAGCGGCTGATGAGACGGAATTGCCAGAGCAAATTTTTCCTTTAGAATGTCTTTATTCCTTGGAGCAAGTGCTAGACTCTGATTTCTTCCCAACAGCGATTGAGGAAACGGTAGCAGGCGAAGACGATGAACAGCAGGAAGAGGAGCAGTCCCCAGAATGATAGTGTCACAAAGAGCGAAATTTTTATACTCCTATAGTCGTTAAGCCCAAAGATAGCCCAGCCTTCCAACTGGCAAGATCCGCCAAAGAGCGATCGCGGTACTTACCATATCTGAGCTGTTTATTCTTAATCTTCTCGCCTAACTCAGGCAAAATGCCAAAATTAGGTGGCATCGGTTGAAAGTGTTTCGGGGCAGCAGAACTAATAAATTCAAATAATGCTCCCATCATTGTTGTGGGTGGTAAAACTAACGAATCTTTACCCAAAGCGATTCTCGCCGCATTCGTTCCCGCCAGCCAGCCGCCAGCCGCCGCTGCTGTATAACCTTCCGTACCAATTAATTGTCCCGCACCTAAAAGAGTCGGACACTTTTTAAACTGCAATGTCGGTTGCAATAATTGTGGGGCATTAATAAACGTATTGCGATGCATCACTCCCAAACGCACGAACTCAGCATTTTCCAAACCTGGAATCATTTGAAATATCCGCTTTTGTTCGCCCCAGCGTAAATTTGTCTGAAATCCAACCATATTCCACAACTGCCCCGCCTTATCTTCTTGACGCAGTTGTACTACCGCATAAGGGCGTTCCGACTGATTTTCTGGGGCGCGGAAGTCTCCCTTGCGGGCATCAAATAATCCTACAGGTTTGAGGGGACCGTAGCGCATGGTATCCTCCCCGCGTCGGGCAAGTTCTTCAATTGGTAAACAAGCTTCAAAGAATTTGGCATTTTCGCGCTCAAAATCCTTTAATTCTGCTTGTTCTGCCGTGCATAACGCTTGCCAAAACTGCAAGTATTGCTCTTTATTCATCGGACAGTTGAGATAGGCTGCATCGCCTCTGTCGTAGCGAGAAGCGAGAAAAGCAATATCACGGTTAATCGATTCGCCTACAATAATCGGACTTGCGGCATCGAAAAAGCTGAGGTACTCCATTCCCGTGAAGCGATGCAAGTCGGCGGCTAAATCGGGGCTAGTTAAAGGACCAGTTGCCAACACGACAACACCCTCTGGAATGGCGTGAAGTTCGCCCCGCCGCAGTTGAATCAGGGGATGACGAGATAGAGTTTCAGTCAAATCTTGGCTAAATTGTCCTCTATCTACAGCTAAAGCACCCCCAGCAGGGACGGCGTGACTATCAGCTTTGCCAATTACCACGGAACCCAATTGACGCAGTTCTTCATGCAACAAACCCGCTGCGCGATCGCTTGTTTGCGCCCCAAAAGAATTGCTACAGACTAATTCTGCTAAATGTTCTGTATGGTGGGCGGGACTCGATCGCAAAGGACGCATTTCGTGCAAAATCACTGGTATTCCCGCCTGGGCAATTTGCCAAGCCGCTTCTGTCCCAGCTAATCCACCACCGATAACTTGAATTATGTTGTCATTGGTCATTGGTCGTTGGTCATTGGTAGTTGCCAAGAGGTAAATTTTAACTTCTCCCTTGTCCCCCTTGTCCTATCCCTTACCCCTCTAAATTTGTAATAAATTAGTAATAAATCTGGGTGCTGGCAGGATAATTAAAACGAGTAATGCTAGGACTAGTAAACCGATAATATCGCGTTTGTTGTCGAGTTCGGTTACGTCGTTGAGGGCTGGTTCGTCAGCAATGGGCATGAAAAAGAGAATTATCGCCCACAACCAAAAACCAGGTTGAACTAAAGCTAATCCTAAAACTAAAAACCGCGCAATTTGACCGATCGCGGCTCCAGTACGCTGTCCAAACATAGCATGGACGATGTGACCACCATCGAGTTGTCCTACAGGCATTAGGTTGAGTGCCGTAACGACAAGTCCTAGAAATCCCGCGATCGCCACTGGGTGTAGGTCGATCGCTTTATCTGCGGTTAGTTGAGCGCCTAATGCTAATTTACTCAGGACTGCTAGTAAAATCGAATATCCTGGGTTGAGGGCATCGGGGTCTAGAGTTCCTGCTTTCTCTGGGATTGGCACGACTTGAGAGTTTGCTAAACCCCAGATCAGCAGCGGTAGTGTTGCCACAAATCCAGCTACGGGACCAGCAATACTAACATCAAACAAGGCTTTACGGTTGGGTACGGGGCTGCGCATTTGAATAAATGCCCCAAACGTACCAGGAAAAAAGGGAATGGGAATGAAATAAGGTAGTGTAACGAGAATTTTATGAAATCTAGCTGTTAAATAGTGACCCATTTCGTGAATGCCTAAAATCGCCAGTAAAGCTAAGGCATAGGGCAATCCTTCATGTAATTGGGTAATAGTTGCTGATGGTGTGGCGTTATTGTTACTAGCTAATTGCACGCCAACGACGGCAGTTGTAAATAAGGTGGCTGCAACTAAGCCTACGGCTAAAAAAGGTCTAGAGAGCTGCGATCGCTCCGCTGGTCTATCTTTTCGCGCTTGGGGATTGGGAACTAGGGCAAAGAAGGGTTTGCTGTTGAGTCCTTCTTGCAACAGAACTAAAAAGCGATCGCCAAATTGATTTTCAATATTTCGGCGAATTTTCTCGTAAGCATCTGTCGGAGAAGTGCGGAGTTGTCCGCGACAGATCACGGCTTGGGGTCGATATTCAATGTTGTGAATGTAGAAAGCTGACCAAGGAAAGCAGTCTCGCAATTGAGCTTCTTCTGCTGGCTCGATTGGGCGAACTGGTGTCGGTTCTGGTGTTGGTTCTGGGTTAGAATTGACTGCTGCTGGGTTAGCAGTTGGTGGCGCGGGTGACATCCCTCTCCGTCCCCACTGAATCAGCAGCCAGTACAAAACTGGGCAAATGACAAACGGACCGATCGCCAGGGCAATAGGCAGCGGTTGATCTGGACCGTAGACTGCCATCCATATGCTCCAAATTAAGGCTGGTGTCATCAGTACCAGCCATAAAAGCCAAACGGGTGTCCGCGTCATGCCAGCGACACTGCGCCGCACGATGATATAAGTAAATAGTCCGAGGAGGAGGAGAAACCAAAATTCCATGTCTGTTGCAGTTGTACTGAATGGGTATCGCGTCTGGGCGATGTAGACAAGTCAGTTAAGAAAACTTATCTTTCACCTCCTGTTTGCCGTGCCAGTGCCATAACTTTTATCGCCACCATAAGTTCACCATTAGACTCTCAATTTAACTTTTACCCCTCACTCATCATTCCCAAACTTTGCAAAACCAACCTACCCGTTCTCCCAAACTACCACAAGCAATTTGGCATAACGTATTTGCGTTTCCACCCAATAGAGAGACGTTAGGAGGAACTGCTTATCTTATTGTAGAAAATCAAGGCAATATTCTGATAGACTCTCCAGGTTGGGACGAAGTGAATCGGGAATATCTCAATTCTTTGGGTGGAGTCCGCTGGTTATTTATGACGCACAGAGGTGCGATCGGTCAAACGCGACACCTGCAAGCAACGTACAACTGCGAGATTATCATTCAGGAACAAGAAGCCTATTTGTTGCCGGGATTAAAAGTTACGACTTTTGAGCGAGAATTTAACCTGGAAAATGGCATTGAGATTATCTGGACTCCCGGACATTCGCCTGGTTCTGCTTGCCTTTACTACCCGCAGCATGGGGGTATTTTATTCTCTGGTCGTCATATTCTTCCCAATCTCCAAGGCGAACCAGCACCGCTGAGAACGGCAAAAACCTTCCACTGGTTACGCCAATTACGCAGCGTCAAACTCATTTGCGATCGCTTTACCCCAGAAACCTTACAATACATCTGCCCTGGAGCAAATACAGGGTTTCTGCGGGGTCAGCGAGTTATTAGCAATGCGTATGAGAGATTGAATTGTGGTAGTTAGTCGTTGGTTATTGGTCATTGTGTAGAGACGTTACATGTAACGTCTCTACACTCGTTTCCTCTTTCCGATGCAACCGAATCCCTAGAAAGACATCATATAAAAAGCTCCAAAAGTCTTTTCCTTGCCAGATACCTAGAGTTTGAGGACTACCTTTGGCATCCAAAAGATGCTTGGTGGCATGGTATGCGGGTTGATATTTATACCAGGGAATTGAAGGCCATAGGTGATGGGTGAGGTGATAATTCTGTCCGCCGATCAATAGATTCAGTACCGGATTGGGATAAACTCTGGCATTTGTCCAACGTCCGCGATCGCTAAATGGGCGATGGGGTAGATAATCAAAAAATAATCCTAAAGTCAGACCCACAATCGCAGTTGGGATAAACCAAAAATTGAGGATATAGCCCAAAAAGTGATATTGAATAGAGATGTAAAAAATTGCTGCGACAATTGCACGGCTAATAAACCACTCTAATAGTTCGTATTTTCGCCACAAGCGCCGCTGAAAGAAAAAGACTTCATGATAGAAGAAGCGAGCATTAATTAACCACAAGGGACCACCAGTAGAGACAAAATGATCTGGATCGTTTTCTGGGTCGTTGACATGGGCGTGGTGCTGTAGGTGTACCCGCGTAAATACGGGAAACGAGAAAGCTAACATCATGGCGCTGCCATGCCCTAAAATTGCATTGATAATTCGATTAGGATGGGCAGCTTGGTGACAAGCATCGTGAATCACAGTGCCAGACATATGAATGGCAAGAACGTTAATTGTAAAGCAGCACCAGTGTTGCCACTCCCACAGCCAGTAACCGCAGTTGGATAATACCAATAAGGTCATGGCTGCCAGAAACATCCACACATCGGGATTTATTGTCTCAGGAGGTGCTAAAAACTCCTTGGGAACTGTCAGTGGCTTTTTTGCCTCCGACGCGATCATCTTGACTCCTTTTGTTATCGGTTGTTGCAAATTATGTTGCAAATTATTATGGTACGTTCACTAGAATACTAAAGTTTTGTGTAGCATGAGTCATTTTGACTACTGCTACCAGTGCAAAAGGGCAGAGAAGCCAAAAGTCAAAAGTCAAAAGTCAAAAGTGACCTTTCTCCCTCAGCTCCCTCAGCCCCTCAGCTCCCTCAGCTCTCTTAATGTTCCCCTTGAAAGTTGCCTTCATGCAGTCACTAGACTCCGTTCGTCGCACTAAAATTGTCGCTACCATTGGTCCCGCTACTAGTAGCCCAGAAGTCCTCAAAGCATTAATTGAGGCTGGAGCAACCACTTTGCGGCTGAATTTTTCCCACGGCACTCACGCCGACCATCAACGCAGCATTCGCCTGATCCGGCAAACCGCTTTTGAATTGGATCGTCCGGTTGGAATTTTACAAGACTTGCAAGGACCGAAAATTCGCCTGGGTAAGTTTGAGACTGGCTCGATTCAAGTGGGTCGGGGCGATCGCTTTACTTTAACTAGCGATCGCATTGTCGGGACTCAAGAGCGCAGTTGCGTGACTTACGACATGCTAGCCGATGAAGTCCCCGTAGGAGCGTCAATTTTACTGGATGATGGGCGAGTCGAAATGCTCGTGGAAGATGTCGATCGCAGCAATCGAGAATTACACTGTTGCGTCACTGTGGGGGGCATTCTTTCTAATAATAAAGGGGTAAATTTTCCTGGGGTCTATCTATCCATCAAAGCAATGACAGATAAAGACCGCGAAGATTTACTCTTCGGTCTAGATCAAGGTGTAGATTGGGTAGCCCTTTCTTTTGTGCGCAATCCTCAAGACATCTTAGAAATTAAAGAAATTATTTCTAATGCAGGCAAGCAAGTGCCTGTAGTTGCCAAGATTGAGAAACACGAGGCGATCGATCAGATGGAGGCAATTTTACCTCTGTGCGATGGTGTGATGGTGGCTAGAGGAGACTTGGGGGTAGAACTACCAGCGGAGGACGTGCCGATCTTGCAAAAGCGGTTGATCGTGACGGCAAATCGTTTGGGTATCCCAATTATCACGGCGACCCAAATGTTAGACAGCATGGTTCACAGTCCCCGACCGACTCGCGCTGAAGTCTCGGATGTGGCAAATGCGATTTTAGATGGTACGGATGCAGTGATGCTGTCGAATGAGACGGCGGTGGGGAAATATCCGGTGGAAGCCGTGGCGACAATGGCAAAAATTGCCGTGCGGATCGAACAGGAACAATCTCTAGCCTCGCCTCCAGCTCATATCAAAGATGCGCGGCGATCGATCCCTAATGCGATCAGTCAGGCAGTAGGACAGATTGCCGAACAATTAGAAGCATCTGCAATTATGACGATGACGAAGACAGGTTCGACGGCGCGAAATGTGTCTAAATTTCGACCTCAGACTCCAATTCTTGCCGTCACTCCCCATGTCGATATAGCCCGACAGTTACAAATGGTGTGGGGAGTAAAACCGCTGCTAGTACTGGATTTAGCTTCAACGGGACAAACGTTTCAGTCGGCTCTCAATGTAGCGCTAGAGAAAAATCTCTTAACAGAAGGAGATTTGGTCGTGATGACGGCTGGGACGCTTCAGGGAGTATCGGGATCGACAGATTTGATTAAGGTAGAAGTGGTGACAGCTTTACTCGGTCAAGGGATTGGCATCGGTCAGGGTTCCGTTAGCGGTCGCGCTAGGGTAGCTCACGCTGGGATAGATGTGAGTAAATTTAATCCTGGGGAAATTTTAGTTGCGCCCCGCACTTCTGCTGATTTTGTCGATGCAATCCGCAAAGCCGCAGGGATTATCACTGAAGATGCGAGTCTTACCAGTCATGCTGCGGTGTTGGGTTTGCGTTTGGGGATTCCTGTCATTGTAGGAGTCAAACGCGCTACCGAAGTGATTCGGGATGGGGCAATTTTGACTTTAGATCTGCAGCGGGGTTTGATTTATTCTGGGGCTGTGGGGGGTTAAGTAGAAGAGGCGATCGCATTCTATTTGAGAAATTAAGATTGGAGATGCGATCGCATTCTATACATAATCTTTCGTCTTGCTCTCACGATAACTCAGTAAGTTAACGGTCGCGCTCAGCGGACGCAGACACCCTATAACTCAACCAATCACTTGATACGTTCCGGTGCAGCGCGGTTTTTAGCCCATGCCTAACTATACCCAGAATGCTGTGGAGACGCGGTGCATTTTCGTGCACTGTCTTCTGTTGTCGTCCCTATTGAACATTTCTTCCTTGCACGTACACCGTCGAAACAGGCTTCATCATCTTCCGTTCCACTTTGATGTCTTTAAATCCAGCCATTTCCAGATAGCGTGCGAACCTTCCTCCCGCTTCAGTCGCATCATCTTCTGTAGCGCCAGGGATTCTGGGCTGGTGAACGAGGGCTATGATTCCTCCCGTGCGCAAGTGCTCTCTTAGCCGTCTCAGCACATCAGTCTTGTTATCCCAGAACTGAAAGTTATTAACAGCCAGAATCTTGTCAAATGGGTCGTCGAAGGAGGGCAATTGCGATACCGAAGTGAGAACCAATCGCACTCTTCCAGCCGAAATGGCGCGTTGATTTCTTTTTGAAGCTTGCCTGTACATCACTTCAGAATGATCGATACCCCAAATAACACCGTAGATCGCAATTTTACTCATCTTTTGGATCGTTACTCCAGGCCCGAAACCGATTTCCAAGACGCGGTCGGAAGGTTGCAGGTTAAGCAGGGAAATTGCCCACTCATTGCGTTCAAGATTTGATGGTCTATGTGCCATGATGAAGCCAGTGATACTCCCAAAAAATCCTGTGGGACGGGCGAATTGTGCTACAACTTCCTCTACAAGGCTCATAAGATACCTCCCTAACCGTCTTGTCGCCAGAATACAGACACACAAGGCAAAGCGGGCTAACTATTTATTAGCGTAACGCACCAAAAACTGAGAGTGATGCGTTAGCCTTTGGCATAACGTATCCTACGTAGATTTCAAAAACTAAATATGAGTCCTATAAAGTTGCATTAAGTGGATTAAGTAAGCTGTCATGAAAAAACCAAACTATGTAAAGATAGATAAATCTGGAAAAGACGCAGAACAAATGTATTAGGGAAGCGAGTAAAATGGGCGCTCGTTTAAGGGTATTTCTGACTCGTGAGCAAGACAAAACTCTATTAAACTTGAGAACTGCGGATGTACCACAAAAAGTCAAAGATCGAGCAGAGAT
>NZ_JACJQX010000043.1:0-53551 GCF_014696895.1 Chroococcidiopsis sp. [FACHB-1243]
TTCGCTACCACGACAACTGGTTGCGAAATTTTCTGATTGCCTCGTCCCTGAATGGTCGTGGAACCGGAAAACCGGTCAAACACAAACTAGAGTAGAACCAGTCACGTATAACCCCTACGAGGGAGGACACCCCAACAATATCAATCCGATTCCTGCCGATGCTAAGCCTTTGATGGGTGGCTTCTACATTCGTGGGGATAAGATTTATGACCGCCAAGGCAAGCAGCCAGCTAGACCAGTTAACAACGTTTACCACAATGGCAATCCTATCAGAAATAGTTATGAGCCAATCGGTAAGGATAACTTCAATGCTGCTAGGGATAACTCTCCTGGTAACAACTACGGCTATGCCGTTCTCGCTAGGGATAAAGAAGCTAGGAGAGCGCTAGCTGAGATATCCACAGATTTAGGTATACCCGCTCAGTGGGTAGCCGATATCGTCCAATACGAATCGGGGTGGGAGCCTACATCAGATAACGGTGTTGGGTACTCTGGGTTAATCCAAGTAGGAGACGCAGCAGCATCAGACTTGGGATACACCAGACACGAGGTTATGAAGATGTCTCGTGCCGACCAGCTTAGGAAAGTAGTAAAGCCTTATCTACAGAAATTTGGTACGGCACGACTAAAAACCGTAGAACACGTACTAGCTTCTATCTGGGGTGGTGATGGCTTCTTGCGAAGAATCGAGAATGACCCTAAAGGAGCCGATAGAGTGAGCGACGGTAATATCACTTGGGGCGAATACAAACTTGGCTTAGGTCGTCATGCCGGAAGACAATACGCTACCACCAATTCCAATCGAGCGAGACGTGTAGCCAAAGTCATACACGAAAAATATACTCCTGGATGTACCGTGTGCAATCAGTTGGTAGCGAGTAACTCTTCGCTGATTCCGCATGAAGGGCAGTTTGTGTCTGGACAGTTAGACATTGTAAACATTGGTTAAGGTTAAACATCATGGGACTAATTGACGATTTAAGAAGAAGCAACGACCCAAGGAACGATGTCAACATTCAAGTTCCTCCACCACCTCCACCCCAACCACCAGCCCCGCCTGCGCTTCCTGAAGAAGATGCATCGTCTCCTTACATTTCCTATGACGAGCCTGAGCCTAGCTTACAGGAACAACTACTATTACCCATTCAAGATTCTGACGTATCCTATGGGTTGGAAATGCCCCCTACAGTACCTAGAGATGGGATGGAAGGTGGATTACTCAGTGGCACTCTTCCAACCATGCCTGCTGCTGAGCCAGCTCCACCACCAATTGACCGTGACATTTATATTAATGATTCCGTGTACGGAGCCGAGGCAAACGTACTGATTCAAAAGGAGCAGCAAGCTTTTCAGAGTCAATTGGATAGGGATGCTCAGAGTATCGTGCTACGAGAAGAACACTTCCCCGTGCTGTACGAGCGTCCTAGCTTCACTGCCTACAACCAAAATATAGAGCAGTACCACAGACTACTGCGCGACAAGAATGACGCTGCTAGAGCTGCTGCTGATGGTGAGAAACTACCAGAAGTTCCACCAGGGCAAGAGGTTGGTATGCCGTCGAGAAAGCCACAGATGCACTCTACTAGAAACCCTTTCAAAGCAGGGGATATAGTAGGACACCAGCGGACTCAAGTACCTTTCAATCCCATAGCTGGTACTGTGATGGGATTTCAAGAAATAGCTAAGAATCCACTAGACCCTAGAAATTACCTTCAGTTTCCCGTATTGTCTTCTACTGGCGGACAGTGGGGAGAGTGGGGTAAGGGCATACTAGGAGGACTTTTCTACACCCTCAACCTGGGAGAGAACGTAGCTAAGGGAGGACTGACGGACTTATACAACCTAGTGAGCGGTAACAAGCCGCCTACATCCAATCAGCCACCAGCAGCGGTACAAGCCACCATTGGAAAGAACTACGACTTCTCTCAGGAAAAGACACCAGAGAAACCACTAGGATTTGTCGGCTCAGAGACAGCACCCAAGACTATTACAGAATTGCAGAATAGGTCAGTGTTTTGGGGATTGATGGCTATGCCTTGGACGTGGAATGCAATCAAGGGAGTCAAGAAAGCTATAACTGGTAACGAAAATATCAACATTCCAGACTTCGCCGTTGCTGGCTTTGATGGTAAACCTATCATCAAAGTACCTGGCGGGAAGATGCTTCAGGGTGTTGAAGCTACGGGAGGCTTTATTGCTGATGTGGCTGCTGGCGCTGTTGTAGATTATGGAGTCGGTGACGTAGCTAAGCTAGCGAGTAAAGCAAAGCCAGTAGAGGAAGCAACTACCGAAGCTATCCAAAAACCAGCATCCAATCTACCGAAGCAACAAGTCAAAGCAGTATCGCCCGTCACTACGCCTACTCCAGGAGGTGTGTTGCAGCCTATGGCGACTAAGCCAATACCCAAGGTGACAGTAGAGCCGCACATTACAGCTCCGGTAGTACCTAACACTGCTGCTGTGATGGAGAAGATAGCGAATCCCCCTACTAACTATCGTGTCAATCCCGACATACTACATAAGGTTCCACGCTCTAACGAGCAGCTAACGCAAATGGGTAAGTTTGTGGGTATAGTCCCGCCTACCAGGACTACACCATACTCTACTGCTCGGCTCAATGCCATGACACAAAACCCAGAGCTGGACGGTGTTATAGCAAAATATGGACCTCCATTAGACGAAACAAAACTACTGCCACAGGAACCACCTACAGTAGTCATCCCCGACCCAGTTCCACCTACCAAGGAAGCATCTAGAAAGCTAGTGATGGAGAAGCTAGACCAACTCAAGACGGCATCGCCAGATGAGCAAGTCAAGCTAAGACACGACATAGACCGACTGCTAGATAAAGAAACGGATGTACCGGACGTGTTACAGCCTGGGGTGTTGCGGGAAGTACAGAAGGAATTACCGAAGGAACTACACGCCAGCAGTCCAGAAGGAATGATATCGACTCAGAAATATTTAGTTGCCAAGCAAGACTATGCCGATGCTTCTGCCATTGAAGCCAAGCTTAGAGGTGAGTTTTCTGAAGAACAGGAAATCATGATAAGCCAAATGGATAGCTTGCTCGACGAACCAAACATCGGTAGACAGGTTTTACTAGAGCAAGTGCCAATACCCAAGCCGAGAGATTTCATACAGGACGGGGACGAACTCATTCAACTCAAGCGCACACCTCCAATGGCAGCTACAGAGATGGCTGAGGGTGTAAATAACTTACGCCTCTACCACGGCTCCAAAGTCAGCGACCTCAACATAACGCTAGACTTGCTAGACCCTATTGAAGGAGCCTCACGCTCTGAATTTGGTACTGCTATCTACCTAACGAGTGACATAGAGGAAGCGTCAGAACACGCCAAGAAGTTTATCAATGACAATTTACCCGCCGCGCATCGCCAATTCGATAACGTAGGGTCAGTGTATGAAGTCTCGACTAGCGTACGCAATCCTCTAGATGGCATGGCGACACCTCCTAGAGAGGTAGATGCTGTGTTTAAGTCGGCTGTTAGAGATTTCTTCGGCGATGAGGTGGCTCAGGAATACACTCAGAAGATAGCTGGTAAGCCGCTATCCCGCTACTACACATCCCTAGATGAGATTGTGGGCGACATTAACCCGCATGAATTCCCAGAGGCTAAGGTGTTATCCTTCCAGCGTCTAGTCAACCAAGACTTGAGGAATATGGGCTATGACTCCATCGTGGTCAAAGGCAATTACAAAGACAGAGGGACGATAGTAGCCATTCTAGATAATGGTGCTACTCGTGGCGTTACCGCTATCAACGACGCTATTACAGCAGGACGAGGCACGATGATAGAGCAGGCTACAGAAGGATATAACGTAGCCGTCAGACACCGCGACTTATACCCCGACGATGCATTTGCTCAGGTGCAGCTTAAAGAGGCTTCATCGCGCCTACAATCCCATTTGGTACAGCAGACTGTAAGGAACTTAAATGATGCTGAAGAGGATGCGATACGCGCTGCCCATAGGCTAGCCGACACAGAAGACGAGCTAGCGGAAATCGCTCGAATCGATAAGCAGCAGAAAGAGGTTGTGTCTCTGCAAATGGCTGAAAGACAAACCAAGAAACAAGTTGCTGAAGATGCTAAGCCAGATGTAACGCACTGTATCTAATGTGGTCTAGTCCACTTTTTCAAGCTAGTATATATGTATAGCCATTCAATAGCCATTAAATAAGACTATGAGAAGAGAAAAATATGCAACGTATTTAAACGAGGAACTAGGTAACTACGTCAAGGGTATTCAGGCAGAGTACGACCTCAAGTCAATATCGCTAGCTATCGAGTTAATCATCTCCGACCACAAGCTAGCTGGTGAGATGGCTAAAGAGGACACGAAGAATTTTCAAAATGAAAAACCTTCGCTCCCCAACCAAAGCGTTAACCTAGCCGACCAAATAGCTATTCTCCACAAACAACTACTTCAGGGAGTTAAGCCATGATACCAGGAGGAGCAAAAGCATTACTTTACCTCTCGACAGCAATTGAAGCTGATACGCCAGAACAGAGAATGCTGTCAGTAACTCTTTTAGAGGATTACTTATTTCAAAGTAGACTTAATTTGACAAGAATTTTAGATGATTTCTTCGTCGAAACCAAGCTAGCAGAGTGGTCTTTAGTCATCGAAAAAGAAACACAGACACCATTCTTAAGCGTGTTGTCTGCGTGTGATAAAGCAAAGAAAATCAAGAAGAAAATTGACCATGAAAAAGAGGTGTAAAAGCAGCCGCCTAACACCTCCAACCCAATGTCCAACCTTTTCTATTTCAATTGTAGACCGCTTAGCAAGCCTCCTAGATAATCTGGGAGGCTCTAAATTATTTGTGCAAGGTATCTAAACACACTACCGCTGTACTAAGCCATTGGCATAGGCGTAGTAGATTTCATCGATGTGCTTCTCATAGGTTGCCATGTCCATTGCATCGATTTGAGATTGTGTGAACATGGGCTTGGGATTAGTCGAAGACACTCCCCTACTACGCTCGAAAGTAGGCACGTTAGGAGCTTTAGGCTTACCTAACTGCTGGCGCTTGTTGTCTAGATAATTCCAGATTACGTCGATACCTTCTGGCGTATGCTCCAAGGCTTGTATTTCAGGAGGTAGGTAGGGAAATGCTTCTTGCATCTGGCTGATGCGAGTGTTGTATTCATCGGCGCTAATCCCCTGCCAAATATTGCTCTTTAATTTGCGCTCTACCTGAGACACGTATTCCCTATATTCCTTCTCCTGCTTGAGTCTCTGGTATTCGTTAGGGTCTACTTGTGATTCAAGATTTTGTTTATCGTGTAGCTGCTGGTACTGGGCTTGTAGGGGTTGTTGCTGGCGTTGTAGGCTTGCACGACTTTGTAACTCCCTTTGCTTATCAGGACGAGCAGCAATATAGTCCAGATACGCCGATACTTCACGTTCTGAGATTCCATATCTCAACCTCGAAAATTCTACAAAGTTTTCATCTGCTACTGGATATTGCTCTTGATAGTAATTGGGTAGGAATTTCTCAACAAACTCCTCATCCGCCGTAGCGGACTGCCACATATCATCTAAGAAATTGATATAAGTCTCACCGTATCTATTCACTAGGTTCTGAACTACTGCATCTAGTCTCTGGACTTTCTTATCGTCCAGGTGTTCGATACCTGCTTCCTGCTTGGATACGTGGTTTTGAAAAGCTTGTTGATAAATAGTGTCTGACTGTCGAGCGTATTCCTCATCGCTCAACTTGCTGATGTGGTCGTAGAGCGGATTAGATTCATCAACAGGCTTATCTACTACACGACTGATATTGTCTTCAGTAACGCGCATTACATTCTGTTGTGGCGCATCCTCAAGAGGAGCATTACCATAGGTGTCAGCTTCTCCACTCTGCGGTAGCCATTCTTGGTTGGTCATAACTTAAGCTTCTCCTTTATTGATGAATTCGTATAGGTAAATCTCTAACGCTTGGGCTGCCCCGTCATTTATGTCAATCTGATGCTTCTTACACAACTCCTCAAACCTACGAGCTAGTGCTACGCTGCTGAGGAAGTTAGTGCAAGTATGTGGTTCCTTCGAGAATTGGATGCTTGGTTTGAATATTGGGATAGTCTTACGTGGAATCTTAACGACACCTACCATCGGGTATTTGAAGTTAGTTAAAGGAGAGTTAAAGCCCCTTCTCTCTCGCTTCAAGTACCATTCGTGACGTGGTTTGAAAGGCTCTTGTCTTTCTATCCCCTTAGTTAGCTCTAGGAAGGCTTCTAGAGCCGCACACACGGCAGCATCGAAGGTGGTATCGTTCTGTTCCACGAATGCTCTTAGATAGTGCAGCAAGCTATCTGACAGACAGACGGATGTAGTAATGGATGTGTCTCCTTCTATTGCCTGTTGCTGCTTATCTAACATCTGTTTCTGTAATTTCTTTTTCTGTCGTGGGTTAGTAGGTTCGAGCGGTGTAGAAGTTCTACCGATATTGACTCTAGGCATGGCTCATTCATCCTGTCCTTTCGAGCTGGGAGCGTCGTAGCTGTTGATGTGTACACCACCATCTACAGTTAGATTCCTTATGGTTTCTGGGTTATAGTACTTCTGCCAGTGTAGAGGAAGCTGATTAGGATGGTATTTCTTACCTCGTATCGTGATGAAGCCATTAGCATCAGGTGTAAGGTTATTATCCTGAGATACCAAGTCTTTAGGCATAGGCGTAGAGTTGAAGTCTCTACCGTTAATGGTCTGCTTGGGTATGTTTTGCTTCTTGGTCATTGGTTACACCTCACTATTTGAGTATTTGGTTGATGATGTCTTCTCTCATGCCATAGCTTCTGAGAATGTCCCTAACCTGCCGATACACATCCTTCTGTGTTTCACTTTGTGCCTTAAGTCGTTTCTCTGCTCTGGTACGCTTGTCAATCTCCAGCGTCAATCGCTTCTGCATTGATTCGATATCTTGTACGCTGAACTGTTCAAAGTCTTGCACGGTAATACCGTGATATGTGTATGCGTAGTCAGCGATTAGATGCTTGATGAATTCTGCTACTGAGTCAAAGCCTTCTTGCTTAACCACATACGCCAATAGCTTGCGGAACTCAGGAGAAGCATTAATCCTAAGCGATGTTTTGGTATCGACACTGAACTCTTTAGGCATTACACAGCTATGGTTATTAATTGGCTATTGAATGGCTATTCATATTCTAGCTGAAATAATGCTGGAAATGATTCACACGACTCAAGGTATGAGGATGAAGTATTATGCAATTAGTTGCATATAGTACTCTCATAATCTTCTCATATTTGCTTGGATTGTAGTGATTATCGCCATGATTATCCTATGCAACCATAGATAATACTCTATACATTACAGCTCTTTACACACATCTGTATACTGCATACAAGGTTACGATAATGGATGTTTGAGTAACCATGATGTCTGGAAGCTATACACAGCAAGGATAAGATTTATCGTGGAGAATTATCAATGCCTATACGGGGGGGGAATGATTATCTAAGTCCTATTTGCATTGGACCAAGGAAATTTGTGCTATGAGACACATCTCAGATGTATTCTTCAGGCGAAAGCTGAGCGATTAAAGAGCGAAGCTGAGCCGATACACATTTAATACTGAGTTGTGTAAAAAAGCTTTGATTTGCGTGATAATCGATTTAAATCTTTGATTATCTCGAATTCACTCCAGCTTTACGCTCCGTCCACTGCCCCCTCCGCCGCTGGGGTGCGGCTGCGGTAATCACTGCTTGACTCCGCTTGCTGTTCGCTCATTCGTGTAAGAGAAAGGAGTGTTGAGAGTCAAGCGAATCAACACGACTATCAAGGAAAGTATCAATGATTATCTGCGTGTATCTTGTGTTACTCCGCCCTTCGCTTCGCTTCGGTTGGTACGGAATGTCTTGTCCGCGCCATTCTCTTAGATATCTATAGATAATCAGCATCAACTCTAGCGTGTCAAGAGGTAGTGTGACACTTTCTCAACTGGCACAGAATAGAAATACTTAAGCCAAAATACGTCAGGTGCTACAAAATAAGGCTCCAGAATAGCTGGAGCCTATATAAACTAAAGGATTGAATGTGCTACACACGTTTACCTAAGAACGTGTAAAGATAGCAACTCATAATTTAATAAGGAATTCTCCAACCCAATAGATGCAACATTAGCTAGTGTTCGTTTACCAATGTTAGTTCTACTGATGAGAAAACTTGTGGTCTTTGACGAATACCTAAACCCATCCAGCTAAAATCAGGGTCTTCCGATTTCGCGCTAAAAAGCCATTTATCAGGCAAACCCGTTTGAAAATTATAGCTACCATTCCAATCTTGCCCGTTTGGAATTTCAGGTAATGTAGCCTCATATAGTTCATTTGTGTCTTGGTTAGTAGCACCGAACTTTCCACCCGCTAAGACCTTTAAACCAGACCTATTCTTTATTAAAACTTTAAAGAGCTGAACCTCGGTAGTAGTAGGTTCTGTAATTGGACCACCCGCATTAATTACTAGCTCAACAGATTCAGCTCCCAAGTTATCTTGTGTTTGTACCATATCGCACCAGCCTTTTAAAAAAAGAATTTATATTTTGAATTCTAATGTGTCAGTTATTTTCTGGATGGCTTTAAATAAGTATCTTTACATACAGACTTATTGAATACTAAATGTATGCTACAGAAATCACCCGCCTCTTTTAGGCGAGTGGTCACAAACAAGGCTCCTGAATGGCTGAAACCTCTGTCTAGTCAGGATTTGAAGGTGGTCATATTACTCCATCTTCCCTACTCTCTCCATCCTCATCCACGTATCAGAGCTAGGGTATCTATAGACTTGTACCTTATCATTTCCAATCTGCATCAAGGAATATCTATCACTGATGAACTTGTCCTTGAGCCATTTAGGATATGGTGTGTCTTTTGCAGTCAGGATAACAATCTCAGACACATTCCAAAATTGCTGCATGTAGAACCACAAGTCATAGGGACTGTCACCGTCCAGCAGTCCCTTGGCTACTTCCTCATTGGGACACAGGATAACAAAATCTGTTCCTCGTCCTAGTCCGTAGTCGGAATACTGCCATTTACCGCAGTAAATCACGGCTCCTATCAATGCTGCTAGATATGAGTCGTGTATCCCTATGTAGTCGTAGAACTTATCGAATGCAGCTATTTCTAACTCTGTCTGTGGTCTTAACTTGAGATGGGGTGTGGGGTCTTTCATAGTCCTCTCTTAGCCTCTGTAGTGGGGTGTAGGGATGCATCGGAGACACATCCCATCGATTAACTTACGTCAAGCGTCTCTTCATTCTCACTGGTTCGTCAGTAGGTGGCTTATAGTCACTAGACATACCTAGTAGAACCTTCTTCGACTTATTTTTTCTCTGCTGTTCCGCCTTGGAATATGCAATCTCGATATCTTTTGGGTCGTTGATACTAATGAAATCATTGGTGTACCACTTGAGAGGAAAGTCAAAGTTCAACTTGTCTTTACTTCTTCTGTAACAGCCGAGTGTAACGAAGAAACCTATATTCTCCTCTTCCTCATCTACACCTACCAGTACCATTGCTTCTTTAATGTAATCCTCCAGGTCATTCGCTGCTCTAGGATGCAGAGTACACATCTGACCAATCTCTGTAGGTTTTTCTATTTTGTAATCGTCGTCTTCATCTTCTGACACATCCTCAGCGTTATCTACTGGACAAACTTCTAAAGGGGGAGGGGGATTGTCCAGTTGTTGGAACCCTTGATTTTCCGTTGTTTCTTCTACACCATCATCTGGACAAGATTTATCTACTGGACAACTCTCTGATACTTGTCCAGTTGTTGGAGATACTGATATATAAGGGTTGTAGCTATTTTTATTAATAACTCCCTCCCCCCCTATATTAAAGTTGTCCTCTTGATAGAGTAGTGTGTTGTCCAGAAGATAGCCTTCCCAGAATAGCCAGTTACGTTTATGGTGTTTGGCAGGCGATGCTGTGTTTTTATCTCGGTTAATCGTTCCCTTCTGGACCATTCTGGATAGAGTTTTAGTGATAGTGAAGTATTTTCCACCTACCTGAGATTGGATGGTGTTAACAGATAACGGTATTCCAGAATGCTGCTGTAGAAGCTGAAGAATATCATCGGCTAGCTTACGGCTATCGGTGTCTGTTCCTACTTCTCCTTCGTATTCAAAGCAGGCAGTGTTAAGCCATTCGATATCTGGGTTGAGCGTAAGCTTGTACTGAAATGCGCTTATTCCTCTACACCCTCCAAGTGAAAGAATGCGCTCGACACAGGTTTCATCCTTGACGTTGGCTGAGTCTAGCTTCATCCATCCCGATAAGTTGGTAGTGATGGAGTGGTGTCCAGATATCTTATCGGCTCCATACGTCTCTTTCTTCTTATTGGTGTGATGGACCAGCAAAGTCCCTACATGGAATCGTGTAGAAAATTTGTGCAACGCATTGACATACACGTTACCGGAATCGGGATGATTTTCGTCTACTCCCGTTCCTACCAGCATCGTTCCCAAGCAGTCTGCAATTACGTAGTCGAATGGCTCTCCTTGCTTCTGTGCTTCTAAGAGAATTCTCTCTACACACTCTATGTTGTGGAACCTAACATCGTCTTCTTTCTGCACCCAATACAAGCGGCTTAAAGCCTCGTCTGGTAAGTCGTAGATACCACGGAGCCTAAACTTGTCTTCTGTCTCTCCTCTACTCTCATCGGATGCCCATAGAAGTATCTTTAATGGCTTGCTTGGCTTGATTAAGTCGTTGCTTTCTCCGGTTAAGCCATAGTAGATTGTGTCAACGTACAAGCATGTTTTACCTACCTTCGCTCCACCTGCTAGCAACATCAGGCTATTACGTTTCAATTGACCGTGAAAAATCCAGTTATCTTCTTCTACCTTTGGTTGTGTTCTGTATTGAGCCAAGCTTCTACCGATTGTCTTCATACTGTTAGAATTTGAATAAGTGGAATTGGATTGTGTGTAGTTAGAAGTAGAAGAGTTTGAACTTGAATGGACTGACATTTCCCGTTCTTCCTTTGTATCTTGTGTGTCATACGGTCAATTCTCCTAACTAACGCTTGGTGTAATTATTATGACGTACTTGTAGCTTGGGTACGTCTATTTTTTTAGCCCTACATTCTTCCTTCTTTTCGGGCTTTTCTAATTGCTTCCTGAGCTAGTGCCTCGAATAAGTTACTGATAGAACGACTCTCTACTTTGGCTAGTGTTTCTATCTCTTTTCTCAGGCTTTCATCGACGTAAACTGATAATTTCTTCTTGTCAGTAGCCAAGTTTTACCTCCTTGGTTTTCTTGTACTACTATCATAGCATAAATAACTCTAAAATGGAGTCACTATATCCATACCACCACCTAACTTACTGTACGACCCCGTTTCCTTGTCCTGCTTGGGTTCTGAGCTATGTCCAGACCCTTGGACATTACCTTTATTTTCCTTAACATCTACCTCCTCCATAGCCTTGACATAGGCGTCTGGTACTTCGTCATGCTTACAGCGCCTACACGCTATCTGTATTGTGTTATGCCCATTCATACCAGCCTCCAGAAAATTATAAGTGCAACGTCTCGGAGAGCGGGACTCCTAGCTAAGCCAAGAGTCCTTACACATCCTGTTACCTATCGTGATAGCGGACGTAAGCATCATCCACTAACTTTTCATGTACTGCCTTCTGAGTCTTCAGATTGAAATGACGCTGCAACCACAACAGTTTCATCTTATGTTGGTCAGACAACTCGGCTGGTCTACCCATACCTTTCACTTCAATTGGATGTACATCTGGTGTCGGTGTTGGTGTCTGCTCTAATAATTTCTCTAGAGCTTCAACGCCTTGCTGTGTCTGGGTTTGAGGTAATTCTACTTGTCTCACGTTGAGACTAATAGAACCGCTAGACTCCTGTGCTGGTATAGGTTTGATGCCTAGTCCATATGTCACACTACAGGCACTTGCACCCTATCCAACACACCACAGTAGTACTAATACAAGTCAGGGATGTGTACGTCTTTGACTAGCCCTACGTAGAAATCGTAAAGCACTCTTACGTCATGTCCTGTGATAGCTGCTACCGTAACCGGACTCATGCCGGATTCTAAAGCGTGAGAAATGAATGTAGCGCGAGTTAGGTAAGGTCTTCGGTATGGAATGCCTAATTTACCTAGTATCTTCTTCCATGCCCTCATAGCAAAGTTATGCTCGTCAATCGGCTTACCAGTGGGGCTAGGGAACACCAAATCATCGGGTCTAGCATCTCTAGGCTTAATGCCGTTGAGTAGCTTGCGTAACTTGTGGTTGATGGGTATGTGTCTATCTCGGTTAGTCTTGGTAGTCCCACGCTTACCCTTCGAGATTGACTCGCCTATCCATATGGTGTTACTTCCAACACTGCCCCACCTCAATGCTCTAGCCTCGCCAGTCCTAACACCACTTAGAAATAAGAATTCTACATAAGGGGCATAGTGATGGTAGTACCTGTTTTCTTTGAAGGCTTGGATAATCGCTCTAACCTCACTCTTAGTAAATGGTGCTGGTCTGCGTCTGGGAGCAACTCTAACCCTACCTTGAATGACTTTCCAAGGGTTATCCGGTTGCTTCGTCCAACTCCAACACGCAGCTAGCAAGCCCAGTCTTTCCTTGTACACTCGCTCTGACAACTTGGGTTTCAGGAATGATGCAAATTCCTTGGCTGCATCGACACCGATAGTAGGCACTAACTTGTTACCTATGGCGTGTTCTTTGATGTGTCCCAGCGTAGACTTGTACTTGCTCAACGTACTAGCTGACACATCCTCTACTTTGCTATCGATAAATTGCTCAAATAGGGTAGCTACTGTGATGTTTTGGATTAGCGGTGGTTTTTGAGGGCTAGGACGATACTTCTCTAGCGTGTGGTCAAACGTACCACCCAGTAGGTCTAATTCGATTTGACGGGCTATTAGTGAAGCTCTAATGCGATTTTCTTTAGTGTCATCTAGGTTAACTGCTAACGTTTTTTGAATGCCGTCAATTCTAAACCTCAGCCTTAACCTACCCCGAAAACTTTCAACTGAAACAGTGCCTTTTGAAGCTTTCTTCTTGATACTCATTGCGATACTCAAACTAGGTGTATCGCATCGCAATCACAAAAATAGAGGTACTATCGTACCTCCTAGAAAGGGTTTTAGGCGATGGAGAATAGGAGACTCGAACCCCTGACCTCTGCGGTGCGATCGCAGCGCTCTACCAACTGAGCTAATTCCCCGTACTGATTTTAGATTTTGGACTGCTAGTCTCAAATTCCTATATGCCACTTGGTATTTTAACATTCAGCGACGGTGGCTTGTGAGTTTGCTTTGGAAAGTACTTGTTGCACCCATTCCAAATCTAACTGGTTGAGGTAATCTACAGCCCAGTTTGCTTGACGTTGCATCATGTGAAATGGATAGGTATTTGCAACTCCAACAACCGGAATTTTTGCTGTCTTCGCTGCTTGGATTCCTGCTGGAGTATCTTCGATCGCAATACACTCTCTTGGCTGCAACCGAAGTTCGGGATAGAGTTGGTTGAGGCGTTCTACTGCCAACAAATAGCCATCTGGTTCTGGTTTACTGGTAGTAATATCATCGCCAGCAACTAATACAGAAAAGTATTGGGTCAAATTCAAACGCTGCAAAACTAATTCAATTTCCGACCGCATTGCACCACTAACTACAGCTAACTTTAATTGTTGGCTACGGGCTTGAAAAACCAAATCTTCTAAACCTGGATACGTAGGTAAGTTAGGAATTTTTTCTAATTCTTGCTGGTATGCCTGCGCCTTGCGCTGCATTAATTGGAGTAAATATGTCTCGCTCACAAATCGACCTCGACGTTTGAGCAATTCAGCTAAACAAACGCGATCGCTTCTCCCTAGACAAACTTCTTCAAACTCACCAGGAATTGGGCGTAAATTTTCTTCAACTAATAACTGTTCGATCAGTTGTTTATGAATCGGTTCATCATTAATAATAACGCCATTAAAATCAAATAGAACTGCCTTTAACGCCATATTATATTATTACCTTAATACCCAGGAGCCGGAATCCATTCCTCTGTTATTACCATATCTTCTTCTGTCTCCTGTCTCCTGTCTCCTGTCTCCTGCATCAAAGGCTTAATTCCACGAGTTACTTGATTAACTAACCACACATCATCAGTCTGCACTGCTGCAAAGCCTACTTTACCCATCCAGACATCCAAATTTCCCTGCGCAAATTCTCGAATGTATGGTTCCTCAAACACATTATTCAACCAATCGAGATGGCGTAAAGTCTGCTGATTGCCATCCAAAACGATCGCCTCGCCGCCTGCTTTCAGCAATCGAAAGCTTTCCTGCAAGATCGCTTGAGTCACCTCTGCTGGTGTTTCGTGAAATAACAAGGAGATTGTCACCAGATCGAAACTGGCAGCTGGTAGTTTTGTCTCTTCAGCATTTCCATGCAGCCACTTAATCGCTAATCCTGCGGTTTTGGCTTTGTCTTCTGCCCTGACTAGCATGTATGGCGATAAATCTAAGCCGATAACTTCTGCTTGGGGAAAAGCCTGTTTTAACATCAGCGTCGTGGAACCAGTACCGCAGCCTAAATCTATAATTCTGCTTGGCTTAACGCGAATACGTTCTAGCAATCCTTGACGGACTAAAGTTTCATTAGGTAACAGGACGTATTGAGTAATTGGGTCGTAAGAAACAGCTGCACCAGAATTAAGATATCCGCCCTTAATTCCGTGAAAATTTTGACTGCTGTAGTATACGGGAACCTTGACCTCTGGACGGCGAAAGCGATCGCTTTCTTTCTCCCAGTCTATACTACGGGCGTATTGCCTTAACTCCTCTTCGTCAATAAATAAACGCACGACAGGCGCTAAGAACTGTTCCCAAATTGTATCTTGACGCGCTGCCATAAGTATGCCTCGCTAAGGGACGATCGCGACTTGCTATTTCTATTTACAAATTTTAATACATTCTTGCAATTGTCAGTGGCTAGTGACCAGTGACTAGAAATAAGAATCTAGCCACCAGCCACTAACCATTAGCCACTCGCTTTTGACTTAACTTATCCAGCTAACAAAACTAAATCAGGAACTTGAAAGAGCGACTGATAGGCAAGTACAGCCCCGCCAATTGCTGCGGCATCTTCGCCAAAAACTGATACGTCAAAACGGGCTTTCGGATCGCTGAAGAATCCACCACCACCATTACCAGGTACGCAGTCTCGCAACATCGAATCCAATTCCTCTTTAACGTGAGGAACCAATATAGCAAGCGGTCCGCCGATCGCGATTCGTTCGGGATTGAGAATATTTGCTAAGTTAATTAATCCCCAGCCTAATATCTGCACCCATTCAGACACAACCGCGCGGGCGAGGGGTTCGTCTTGGTGGAAATGTGCGACTAAATCGCTAAGTTCTCCTGCTTGTCCTCCCCGCTGGCGATAGTTTTGTAGCAATGCCTCTCTTCCAACAAATGTGCCTAAATCTCCACAGCCAGTCGGCATTGGTAAGATTGCCCCGACTTCCCCCGCAGTGCCGTAAGCGCCGCGAAAGATGCGATTGTTTAACACGATTCCCGCCCCAATTCCCTTATTAATTAATAGATAGAGCAAACTATGACACTGCATGGCACTACCTAGATACACCTCTGCTAAAGCGGCGGCGTTCGCATCATTATCTACAAATAAAGGTAGCTGAATGTGAGGCTGAAGGTAGCGGCGTAGATCGACACCTACCCACTGCAAAAATGGGGAGTAGATGACCACACCTGCTAAGTTCATGGTTGCTTGGATGGCTAGCCCAATTCCTCGCGATCGCTCTTGTTTGGTCGGATCGGACTGCTGCACTTGCCCAATTAATTGTCCGAGTTGGCTGAGGACAATTTCTGGTTCTCGACTACCTATTAGTGGTGCTTGAATGCGGTTGACAACTTGGGCAGCTAAATTCAACTGCACTACCGTTAGCTGTTCGTACTCGATCGCCGCACCGATAAAAAATGCCCCATTAGGATTTAAACTCAGTCCGACTCCTGGTCTTCCCCCTCCAGTAGGCGCGATAATTTCACCGCTTTCTCGAATTAAGCCCTGTGAGATTAATTCGGCTGTAATTACGGTAACAGTCGATCGCGTCAGTCCTGTGGAACGGGCAATCTCAGCCCGAGTCATTGGCGCACGACATCTAAGAAGTTCCAAAATGCGGGCGTAGTTGATTTGTTTTAACAGTGTTGTATTGGTGGCGATCGATGGTGAATGTCGATCTGCGGTCATTTTTCTAATCTTTAGTAAGTTTGTTTTTCTAACAAACAAATTAGCATTATAGAAACGTTATATGTAACGTCTTTACGAGAACGGAGAAGAAGAGATGAAAAGCTTCGACTGTGAGACAGTCCTATTTGACCTCAATGGTGTACTTGTCGATTCCAACGTGGCTGTAGAAGGACATTAGCGTAGGTGCGGAATAGTTTTTGTCGCGCCAAGACGCAAAGACGCGAAGAATAAGGAAGAGTTATGGGTAAGAGGCAAGGATTACGGGAAAGTGTGAAGCGATCGCATTTTGGGAAAGAGGCGGTTTGGTTTGGGGTAGCGATCGCCTTTTATGCTTTTGTGGCGATCGCGGTAGCAGAGGCGGGATTGGGGGTTTTGTTGCCTTCGATTTTGGCTGCATATAATTTAAATCCGGCAACTGTAACGCTGCTGTTTATCAGTCAGACGGGTGGTTATGTTGTGGCAGCGTTCTCTAGTAGTCTGATTAGCAGCCGTTTGGGGTTGGCACGGATGCTTTTAGTAGCGGCAATGTTGCTGATGGGGGCGCTGATAATCTATGCGCTGAATCCGTTTTGGTGGGTGATGGTTGCGGCTGGCGTGCTTTTGGGACTGGGAATTGCCCTGATTGATGCTGGAATTAATACTTTTATTGTGGATAACCAGCGGACTAACCATCTGGTGGGAATGTTACACGCTTTTTATGGTGTTGGTGCATTGTTAGGTCCCACGATCGCCACTTCGCTACTAGCTTTTGGGTTGAATTGGCGATCGATCTATTTGGTATTTGCAGGAGTGGTAGGGCTGTTGGTGGTGGCGGTGGCTATAGCGATCGTCCAAAATTATCGACCGATGACGCAGAAAATAAAGGCTTCTGGGACTAGTGCTAAGGCTAATCTCCGCATTGCTTTACAGACACCTGCTGTCCTACTGACGGGTTTACTATTGATGGTTTACGTGGGTGCAGAGGTTTGTGTAGGTAACTGGGCTTACTCGGTGCAAAATCTCAGTCGCGGTATCCCGCCAATAGTTGCCGGATACAGCATTAGCGCTTACTGGCTGGGGGTGACAATTGGGCGTTTGAGTTTGGGATATTTCATGCGGCGACTCGGTGCAGTCCGCACTTTGGATATTTCTCTGGTGCTGCTGAGTATTGGTTTACTGGCTTGGTGGCTAGTACCAAACCTGTATTTGAGCTTACCGTTGATTGGTTTCGGGTTTGCGGCAATCTATCCAGCAACAATTGCCTTATTACCACAGAGGATATCTCCTGCATTAGTCCCAGCCGCGATCGGTTTCGTGTCGAGTGTCGCTAGTTTAGGTGCAGCCAGTTTGCCCAGTGCCGTCGGTTGGATCGCCTCTCGTACTAGTTTGGAAATTATTCCTGTTTTAATGATGCCTCTAGCCCTAGTGATGGTAATTGTACATCGATGGTTAGTAGGAACGGGGAGCAGGGAGCAGCGATCGATGTAGGGGCGGGTTTTACCCAAAATCTCTGCTAACAACGAAGCGGTTCAATCAACCCGCCCTTACACCCATATTCATACAGCAAAAGTTTGACAAGGTGATTTAACAAACCCGCCCTCCCAGCCATATTCGTCAGGATTGTCTTATTGTATTTTATGTAGTACAATGTATCATTTAGAATGAACTTGCATAAGCTAAGTTAGTATTCTCCCCTGTAGAGATAGTCAATCTGGGAATCAAAAACCCAGGGATTTTGTAGGGGCGCACAGCCGTGCGCCCTGGGTAATGTATCAGTTATTTTTCCTTAATTTTTAACTAAAAATATGCCATACGAAAAACTAGAAATTAATACATCAGCGCCCGTACTTTCTTGGGCAAATCATGCTTTAGGACATGAAGAAACCCAAATGGCGAAAAACGTGGCATCGCTACCATTTGTATTTAAACATGTCGCATTGATGCCCGATGTCCACTTAGGTAAAGGTGCTTTAGTCGGCTCAGTTGTAGCAACTAAAGATGCAATTTTGCCTGCGGCTGTGGGAGTAGATATTGGTTGTGGCATGGCTGCCATTCAAACTCCATATCATGCCGAACAATTAGAAGGCAAGTTGAAAAAAATCCGTTTAGATATTGAAGCATCAATTCCAGTCGGTTTTAACGAAAATCAAGATGTGGAAAAATCTGTCACAAACTGGCAACGTTGGAATGATTTTAAAGATCTACATCGCGGGGTGCAAGACTTGCAAGGAAAAGCCATGAAACAAATGGGTTCTCTTGGCGGTGGCAACCACTTCTTAGAAGTTTGTCTCGATACTGAAGATCGAGTTTGGTTGATGTTGCATTCTGGTTCTCGAAATATCGGCAACAAGTTGGCACAGTGCCATATTAATACTGCCAAAGAACTAGCAAAATTAGCAGGCGATCGCTTACCCGATCCTGACTTAGCTTACTTTGTTTCTGGTACGCCAGAGTTTGCTGCATATTGGCGAGACTTGCAGTGGGCGCAAAACTATGCCCGTGTCAATCGTGACGTGATGATGGCACGCTTTAAGCGAGTCGTGGAAAAACATGTAGCTGGTGGTAAGCCGTTCAAACCTCTGTTAGAGGTGAATTGCCATCACAACTATGCCGAAAAGGAAGTGCATTTTGGCGAAGATGTTTACGTCACTCGTAAGGGTGCAGTCAGGGCGCGGACTGAAGACTATGGCATTATCCCTGGTTCAATGGGTGCGAAATCATTTATTGTCAGAGGTAAAGGTCATGCTGAAAGTTATTGTTCTTGCAGCCACGGTGCGGGGCGTTTGATGTCTCGTAATAAGGCAAAAAATGTCTATACACTTAACGATTTGATCGAGCAAACTAAGGGTGTAGAATGTCGCAAAGACACAGGTGTCTTAGACGAAATTCCAGGGGCATACAAGCCAATCGATGAGGTGATGAATAATCAGTCAGATCTGGTCGAAATTGTGGCAACCTTGAAGCAAGTTGTTTGCGTCAAAGGATAAAGTAGGGCGGGCAATGCCCACCTTACATTTCTTAAACTGAAACTGCAACACCTACTTCACTACGATTGTGGGGCGAGTCAAAGTCAATTATTGGTCCTTTAGGCACGATGCGAGTGGGATTAACTTTGGGATGGCTCCGATAGTAATGTCTTTTAATATGATCTAAGTTGCAAGTTTCTTTCACTCCTGGTTGTTGGTACAAGTCTTTTAAGTAGTTCCACAAGTTAGGATAATCTACAATCCGGCGTAAGTTGCATTTGAAATGGACGTAATAAACAACATCGAAACGCAGTAAAGTTGTAAACATACACCAATCGGCTTCGGTAATGCGATCGCCACATAAATAACGTTGTTTAGCTAAAACATTTTCCCAACGGTCTAAAGCCTCAAATAACTCCGTTACAGCCTCTTCATAAGCCACTTGTTGAGTGGCAAATCCGGCTCGGTAGACACCATTATTAATTGGCTGGTAAATCTCATCGATAGTTTTGTCTATTTGTGCTTGCAAACCTTCAGGATAAAAGTTAATATTTTTGCTGGCAATGCCATCAAACTCAGTATCAAACATGCGAATAATTTCGCGAGATTCATTATTTACAATTGACTGAGTTTGCTTATCCCACAACACGGGAACAGTTACCCGTCCGCTATAATTTGGTTCAGCTTTTAGATAAAGTTGCCAAAGATATTGCGTCCCGTTAATAGTATCGGGAATCGCTCCAGGTTCGCTGCTAAACTCCCAACTATTTTGGTCAATCTCTGCTGCTACTACAGATAATCCAATTGCATCTTCTAGTCCCTTCAGACGACGCATAATTGCCGTTCGATGCGCCCAAGGACAAGCCCAAGAAATATATAAGTGATAGCGTCCTGCTTCTGCTTTAAAACCACTCGAACCATCAGCAGTAATTTTATTGCGAAAGGTAGTAGAAGGGCGGATAAATTTCCCTTGGTTATCTTCTTGTTCTCGTTCGGAAATCCATTTACCGTCAGCTAGAATACCTAAACCCATCGATCGCACCTCTTGCGAATTTGTATTTGTGAGTTTCTAAGTTCGCTCTTCATACATGCTAAACCAATAAAGTGAAGTCAAAAATTAAAAGGCAAAAGTCAAAAGTCTTCTTTTATTTTTCAATAACTATCAAGGCATAAAAATGCATCTATCTTATGGTATAAACATTGAGATTGAAGTGAAGCAAAGTAGAAATTCAAGTGTAGGGTAGGCAATCCCCACCTAAATGTTCAAATTACGATCGCTATTCACCTTCTAACCAAATCAGGAGTTGATTTTCACTTTCACTCAGAAGCAGAATGTCCTAAGATGTAACAAAAAGTAAATTTATCTGCATCAGCAACCACTGATAACCGATCGCGGACAACTGTACGGGCGGATTTAGCAAATAGAGTAACCGCCTCAGCAAGTAAATCTGCGCTTCATACCCGCCCCTACGATAACTGATAACTGATAACTGATAAATCTATGAGCGATCGCATATTTATTGCAGCTACTTTCATTGTTTTTCTAGCTCTAATTATTGGCGTTGGCATCTACTCGTCAACTCATAAGAAAAATACAACCGCTGACTACATTCTCGCTAGTCGCGGGGTAAGTCCTTGGCTGACGGCGCTTTCCGCCATGTCAACGGGTCAGAGTGGTTTATTATTTCTCGGTCAAGTTGGCTTTGCCTACACAGCCGGAATTTCTGCTATTTGGTTAGTTATTGGTTGGGCAATAGGAGACTATCTCGCTTGGTTCTTATTTTTCAAACGTTTAAGAAAAAGATCTGAAGAAACAGCATCGGATACTGTTTCTGATTTCCTAGCGCAAAACACTTCCGGCGCTCGTTGGATCTCGATTGTCTCAGGTATAATTATTGTTGCTTTTCTTGGTGCGTATGCAGCATCGCAACTCGTAGCAGGTAGCAAAGCACTGAATGTCGTCTTCGGCTGGGATTATCGTCTAGGAATTATCCTCGGAGCCGCAATCGTCATTATCTACTGTTTTTCTGGTGGCGTACGAGCGGAGATTTGGACGGATGCAGTCCAAGGAATCATTATGATTGGTTCGTTGCTGCTACTACTATCCGTAGCAATTACCGACTGTGGTGGATTTGGGCAACTTTGGACAAGATTGGGCGCGATTGATGCAAAGCTAATTAATTTGAGTCCATCTAATCTACCGTTGGGCTTTTTGCCCTTTTTTATTGGTTGGATTGTGGCTGGATTTGGTGTAGTCGGTCAACCGCATATCTTAGTCCGAGCAATGGCAATTGACTCGCCCGATAATGTCAATAGGGCGCTGAATATCAAAACTATTGCTAGTTTAACCACATCTTTTTCTTCCATTACCATCGGCTTAGCAGCACGGGTTTTGTTACCCGACTTGATATCAGGTGGCGATCCTGAGTTAGCATTGCCGTATTTAGCAGAAGAATTGCTACCCGCAGGCTTTGTCGGACTGATGCTAGCCGGAGTTTTTGCTGCTACTATGTCTACTGCCGATTCTCAGATTCTCTGCTGTTCGGCGGCGTTGACTCAAGACATCGCGCCTCAATTTGCTAATTCCTATCGAATTGTCAAGTTAGGCACTTTAACTGTCACCGCGATCGTTTTGAGTATTGCTTTAGTAGGCGATGATAATGTGTTTCTCTTAATTACATTTTCTTGGTCGGCTTTAGCTTCGGGTTTAGGTCCACTGTTACTATTGCGAGTTGGGCAATTGCCCGTCAGTACGCCTGTAGCACTATTAATGATGGCTGTCGGAATTATCACCGCTATTAGTTGGAACCTGGTATTTAAGTTATCTTCTGTAGTTTACGAAGTCCTACCAGGGATGATTGCAGGTAGCTTAGTCTATGTCATAGCGCGATTGCTGGCTTCTAAATCAGTATCCCAGCAGCGTAGATAGGGGAGTCGGTAGGGGCGCACTGCTGTGCGCCCGTGCAGAGTCGGGAGTCGGGAATAGTGACCAGAAAAATATCTAGCCACCAGCCACCAGCCACTCACTTTCTACACTTCGTTGAGAATCTTAGGAACTTTGAAAAATTCCCCATCCTGTTCTGGGGCGCTTTCGAGTATAGCATCGCGATCGCCATATGGTTCTAGTTTATCCGCACGGGTGATGTTACTAGCATCAATTGCCCGCATGGTTGGAGGTACGTCAGTTACGTCAAGTTCGCTCAACTGCTCGAAATAATCTAGAATGCTACTCAATTGAGTGGTAAATTGTTCCTCCTCTTCGGGAGTGAGTGCTAGGCGTGCGAGATGGGCAACTTTATGGACTTGTTCTTTGTCAAGCATGGATGGTAATTGGTATAGCAGGGAGCAGGGAGCAGGGGGAAGAGAGCTGCTCTTGAGCTGAGGGAGAAAAAACCCAGCTCACGACTTATGACTTACGATTTACAACTTACCTATTACCATTAAAAATAAATATCTTTTGATAAACGTCCGGTGGTTTTGAGCCAGTTTTGTGCTTCGAGATAGTTGTTGGGATCTATTTGGATAGCGCGTTTCCAGTAGTCAGCAGCGAGATCGAATAAACTATCGGCGCGATCGCTATCTCCTTCTTCTTTGGCTTTTTCCCCTTGGAAGTGATAGATGACAGCCATGTTATTCAAGGCTTGCGTCATGTTGGGGTAACATTCGAGTGCTTTTTCGTAGTACTCCAAAGCTATCTCGTGTTCGCCATTATTTGTATAAATTAATCCCATGTTGTAGAGAACGTAGCTGCGATCGTAGGGATCTTCCTCTAGTTCCAAAGCCTGTCTGTAGTTGTCTAAAGCTTCGGCATACTCTCCAGCCCCCTGAGCAGACATACCATCGCGGTAATAGACAAAAGCTTCTTTAGCTTTTTTATTGGTAGGCAGAATCTTCAGAATGATATCTGCCATGACGGTAAATGTTTTATCTACAAAGTTGTCATTACGCTGGCTTCTTGGCATATCGAGTCCGAGCTACCGTTTGGTGTATCACTTTTGCGATCTATCTTAACGTGAGTGCGGCAGTCTTAATCTCATTGCAACAAAATAGCAAAAAATTTTCTTTGATTCCACAACATTGATAAACCGCTAATAGTTATCAGTACAGTTACAAACTTGTGAAACTGCTCGTCACTCATTTTCTGTAAAATTTGCTGTCCTACCCAGTTCGCCGGAATTGCTGCCATCCCAATGACTAATCCATACCAAAGATACGATTGTGTAAATGCTCCCAAGCTAGCATAGGTACATATTTTGGCTATATGTACTACTAAAACGTGGGCGGATTTCGTGCCGATCATTTTTTCTTTAAATAAACCGTAATTTAAATACAATGGATTTAAGATTGGACCAATACTGCCGAGTAAGCCTGAGAGAAAAGCGTGAATAAACCCAGCAGGTAAGAAAACCCAACCCGAGACTTGAAAAGTTGGTTTTCTTTCGCCTACAAACAAACTACAAGCAGAACTTACTAAAAATAGCCCTAGCAGAGTTTGTATCCACTCTAGATGGGTTTGAGTAAATGCGATCGCACCCAAAATCGCCCCCGACACTGCACCAGGCAAATACCACCAAGTTAGCCGCCAATCTATGTCTCGCCAAAAAACAAAAACTCGCTGCAAGTTCCCCAATAACATTCCTGTGGTCACAACTGGCGGAATAGCTGGCGTTTCCAGCAGGAAGTTTACCATCGGAATAATAATAAACGGACTTCCCCCACCAGCTAAGCTACTAATAACCCAAGCAACAAAGCTCGACATTGCCAACAGGAAAACCGTCATATAGGCGATCGCTTTTAATAAATCTTTATATTCTTAAATATTTACTTTACCTCCTTACGTGCATCCGTTGCTACCAGAATTTGCACTCTTGACGTTGCTTGAGCCAGAGGGAGGCACAGACATTTGTTAGAGGGTTGTACCCTCTAAAATTGTGAATTGTGAATTGTGAATTGTTGCGGTCACACAGAAATAGGCGAGGGAGCAGGGTTGTATTGCTCTACTTCTTGAGCAGAAAACAGACTGCTGCTGAGGGGTACGAGTTGTACCGCACAAGCCTTTAGTTCTGGTTGTCCCGAGTCAGGACAGGCTTCGGGATGGGTGAGGGCATTTGCTTCAGCTTGTTCTGCCCACAATGCCCCCCAGTGCATCGGAACAAACACCGTACCAGGAGCGATCGCTTTTGTTACTTTAGCAGGAAATTTGGCTTTGCCACGTCGCGATCGCACTTCTACCCAGTCATCATTGTTAATTTTCAAATTCGCAGCATCGCGGGGATGAATTTCGATAAACGGGTTGGGATGCATTTGTTGAATTTTGTCAATTCTGCCCGTGCGAGTTTGAGTGTGCCAATGTCCGTATAATCGTCCGTTTGTCAGGACATAAGGATATTTCGGATCGGGTGGTTCTGCCAGTCCCCGTGAGTGATATGCAGCGAACTTCGCCCTTCCGTCAGGGGTATGAAATTTAAAATCTGTATACAACCGTTTGGCTTTTTCGTGACGATCTGATTTACCTAACTCAGATTCGGGACAGGGCCACTGCTGCGGTCCTTCAGCGCGGAGGCGTTCGTGACTCAAGCCTGACATGTCGCAAGGGCGATCGCGGGTAATTTTGGTAAATTCAGCGTAGACTTGGGTAGCAGCAGAAAAAGCGAACTGTTCGGTAAAGCCCAACCTTCTGCCAACTTCGGCGAAGATCTCCCAATCGGCTTTAGCTTCTCCTGGTGGCTGACGAAAGGCACTACACAGAGTCACGCGCCGTTCGGAATTTGTCATTACGCCTGTTTTTTCACTCCACTGGGCGGCGGGAAGTAAGACGTGGGCGTAGGCAGCAGTTTCGGTAGGATAGTAGGCATCTTGGTAAATTGTAAAAGGCGATCGCAACAGTGCTGCTTTCGTCCTTTCCAAATCCGGCATACTGACAGCTGGGTTAGTTGCTGCAATCCACAATACGCCGACTTCCTCTGACTCTAATCCTGTAATCATTTCCCAAGCAGTGCGACCCATGTAGGGTGAAATAGTGCCAGATGGCACGCCCCAAATTTCCTCTAACTCGGCGCGGTGTTGTGGATTTTTCACGCTGCGGTAGCCTGGAAGCAAATGTGCCAATCCTCCTGCTTCTCGTCCACCCATTGCATTTGGTTGTCCTGTCAGAGAAAATGGACCCGCACCAGGCTTGCCAATTTGCCCTGTCATGAGGTGCAAGTTGATAATGGTTCTGACCTTTGCCGTACCTTCTGAAGACTGGTTTACGCCCATCGACCACATAGATAGGACGCGCTTCGATTCTTTCCAGTATCGCGCCGCCGTCTCTAAATCGGCAGCAGAGATTCCGCATTTTTGCGCCACCATCTCTGGGGTGTAATCTTGAATTACCTCTGCATAAGCAGGAAAGTTACTCGTACAATCTTCAATAAAATCTAAGTCGATACAGCCCCAACGCATTAACAAATGGGCGATCCCGTTAAGTAGGTCGATATCTGTACCAGGATGAATTGCCAGATGCAAGTCAGCAGCTTCCGCCGTAGTTGTGTAACGGGGATCGACGACTACCATTTTGACGTTGCGGTTCTGCTTGCAGTATTTGTTGAGGCGGTTGAAAATAATTGGATGACACTCAGCAGTGTTCGTACCGATTAAAAAAACGCAATCGGTTTGTTCCAAATCCTCGTAGCAACAGGGAGGACCGTCAGCACCAAAACTTTGTATGTAACCAGATACCGCTGACGACATGCACAGGCGAGAATTGGCATCAAAGTTATTCGTCCCTAAACACCCCTTCATGAGTTTTTGCGCGATGTAATAGTCTTCGGTCTGAAACTGACCGGAACCATACATGCAAATTGCGTCAGCCCCTTGAGTCAGGCGAACTGTTTGAATGCGATTGACAATTTTTTCTAGTGCTTCTTCCCAGCTTACCTGGCGGAACTCTTCATTGAGCGAGTCTCTCACCATTGGATAGCGTAAGCGGCTTTTGGCGATCGCTTCTGCTATTGTCGCGCCTTTGACGCACACCATTCCTTGACTGGAAGGATGGGCTTTGTCCCCTCTCACTTTCCAGACTGGATTCCCTTGACTGTCTCGATTGGTCGCTTTGCCAGCAGCGGCTGGGGGTGAGACTTCTAAGCCGCAGCCGACACCACAATAAGGACATAGGGTTTTGGTGGAGTCAGTCATGACAGTGTTACCGCAATTTTTTCGTTAATGGGCTACAGATTTAAAGTTGGAGAATTTAGAAGAAGATATTTCAGTAAATTTGACAGTTTTTCACCACTTTAAACCACGATTCTACATTACCAGATAACCTACCTACGTTCAGAATTTTAGTCTGTAGAAAATGTTACACAAATACCGTTTTTAAGAGTAAAATTGTCTAAAAGTTCTGACATAATCAAAATCGAAATAACTCGAACAGATCCTATTTAATTTTGATATTCAGATGTACTATTTACCTCAGTTAGTTCTAGTCAAAATTATAACCATAGAGAGAGGTAAACAAATATAGTATTTAAAAAAACTTTTGGCAATCGCTGTGATTGGTAATTGGTAGTTGGGAACTGATAACTTTCTTTTATAAGTGTTGTTGGGTGCTAATAATAGAAAACTAGGATAACGCAGTTTAAGAATTTACCTACGTTACCCTGAATAAAGATTAGCTAAATGGAATGCAACAAAAGATTTTATTCTAATTCTTCTGCCAACATAGAACTACTTGGTAGCGATTGTTCTGCTGTGGTAGTTTCGTAATCTTCAGCAAAAGAGCCTTTTGGTTCCTTCAAGAAGAAGGCGCATAAACTAGCACAAACTAGAGCAGCAATTCCCATTGTGGCAAACAAAGTACGGGCATTCGTTAAGCTGAGTACAGTTAAATAAATCACCCCACCAAAGTTACCATATGCTCCGACATTACCAGAAATTTGTCCGGTAATTTCTTTTTTAATCAGAGGTACGATTCCGTAAGTTGCACCACAACCAGCTTGGGCAAAGTAAGCAGAGAGCATTGTCACAGCGATCGCTAGTGGTAAAGCCCAGCTGCCATTAATTTCGTAAGCGAGTAAGTAGCTAATCCCAATTCCAACCGAAATAACTGTCATCGTCCATTTGCGCGAACCTAATTTATCAGAAATTAAACCACCACTAGGACGAGAAACTAAGTTTAAGAATGGATAGGATGAGGCAATGATACTTGCCATGTGATGATCTAATCCAAAGGTTGTTTCAAAGAAGATTGGTAGCATAGAAACTGCTGCCAATTCCGAACCAAAATTAGTGACGTAAGTGAATTCGAGTAAAGCAACTTGACGAAATTGATAGCGTTCGGATGCAGGGTAAATTTTTTGTCCAGTTAGTAACTCTTTGTTGACGCGCCAACCTTGATAAGTTTGGTAAGCATACAACACTAATAGTCCCATCCAAGCAATATACATTTGGCTTTGGCTGAGGAAGTGAATTTTAGGTTGAGCCAAACGCCAAGCTAATAAACCAAGAGCGAAAATCAGACCGAAATTTGACAGCAGCATGGCATAAAAACTGCCTTTGCTGGTGACTTCCATCGCGCCATTTTTCTTAGGACGCTTGTAAACTTTACCGCTAGGAGTATCTTGGACTGTATTGAAATAGATAACACCGTAAATTGCAGCAACAATACCTGTAAAGGCAACTGCCAAACGCCAGTTAGATGCACCACCTGCGAAAACGCCTGTAGCTACTGCAAGAATTGGGAGAGCAAATTCAGCACCAAAAGCCCCAAAGTTACCCCAGCCGCCATAGACACCTTGAGCAATACCAATATCCTTGGGCGGGAACCACTCAGACACCATGCGAATGCCGATGACAAATCCAGAACCGACAATCCCCATCAACAAACGACTCCACACCAATTGGTTGAAATCGTGAGACATCGCTGTTGCCATACAAGGAACTACAGCAAACATCAACAGAAAAGAGTAGGTAATTCTTGGACCAAACCGATCCAGCAGCATACCGATAATAATACGGGCTGGAATTGTCAGTGCTACGTTGCAGATGAGGAGAGTTGTTTTTTGCGGATCGCTTAAATGAAGTTCTTTCTGAATTAATCCGGCAAAGGGTGCAAAGTTAAACCAACAAACGAAAGTTAAAAAGAAAGCAAACCACGTTTGATGTAAGATGCGATAACGACCCTGGAATGAAATTAAGCCTTTGAGCATGAGATGACTTCCTAAGTCAAAAGAAGAGGAATTGCAAAAGTTGTGCTGTTAGCAATTCTGTGAATTGCCTCAAGAGTGTTGTAAGAGCTACTGGATTCTATGAGTCTGAATTAGGGGATCTTTTACCAGTTTGAAAAAGTTCTATCAGTGTCGAAAAATATTGACGAACCATACCGTAAACATTTGCTAGCTTGACTTTTTATTTGCACAAGTTACATCCATAACACTGATAGACAAGCGATCGTGTCGGAATTTTTAATGGCACTTTCAATACTGGTTACTACTCTAGATTGGATTACTAAAGCCAGAAGTTTCGTATATTTTGTAACGGAATTCCATTAATCATGAAATAAACGCATAGCGCTCATGCATTTTCATGCATATTTACCACCCAAAGACAGATTGCAAAAAAATAGCGATCGCCTAAATGTCTGAGCGATCGCTATTTTCAATTATCAGTAGAAACAGAGAGTAGCGAGCAGGGAGTAGGGAAAAGAGAGCTGGGGGAGAGCGAGAAGAAAAAATTCTCCCTTGTGTTCTCCCACGTTCCCCACACTTCCCACACCGCTCACCCCTCGCTCCTCACTCCTCACTCCTACTCCACATGGGCGTGACGATGATACAAGAAGTCGAGGATGTGGTTGCGCAGTTCGTAGTAACGGGGATCTTCAATGATACGAGCGCGTTGGCGCGGACGAGGGAAGGGAATCTCCACAACTTCGCCAATCGTTGCCGAAGGACCGTTAGTCATCAAGATCGTTCGGTCGGATAAAAATAGGGCTTCGTCAATGTCATGCGTGATCATCAGCACGGTGACGCGGTGTTCTCGCCAAATTGTTAGCAATTCTTCTTGGAGTTCCTCTTTGGTAATGGCATCCAGCGCCCCGAAAGGTTCGTCGAGAATCAGGATTTGGGGACGAATAGCTAAAGCACGGGCGATCGCCACTCGTTGTTTCATCCCACCAGATAGCTGACGCGGCTTTTTATCGGCAGCTTCCGTCAGTCCTACCATTGCTAAATGCTCAAGCGCGATCGCTTTTTTCTGTGCCACAGGCATATTGGGATGGACGGCATCAATGGATAGATAAACGTTATCAAACGCCGTCATCCAAGGCAGCAGGGAGTAATTTTGAAACACCATCATCCGTTCCGGTCCTGGTTCGGTGACGCGATCGTTTTGCAGTCTGACTTCCCCTGTAGTAGGTTTGTTAAATCCTGCCACCATGTTTAGCAGAGTAGTCTTGCCACAGCCAGAGTGACCGATCAGACAGATAAACTCACCTTCGCAAGCAGTGAAATTGATATCTTTTAAAACTGTGTAAGGATCGTTTTTCGTAGGATATACCTTGGAAACATCCTCTATGACTAAAAAAGGGGTGTGGGGTGTGGGTTGTAGGGTGTGGGTTGTAGGGTGAGTTTCTCTAAGTTGCATGTTTTTTAGGGAGTAGGGAGTTGTAGGGGCGGGTTTGGAAACCCGCCCGTACGGGAGCCGGGAGTAGGGCGGGTTTACCAAGAGTTTTTACTACTATCGGAGATTTCGCGTGAACCCGCCCGTACACAGGAGTAGTTGGTAGTTGGTAGTTGGTGGTTAGTAATACCCATTACCCATTACCTTTTTTAAACAGTGACTATAGGATCGATCGCAATTTCTTCGACGCGAATTTGGTGTTTGATTTCCAAACTGTTGAGGTAGTCAATCGGGCGATCGGGATAGAGAATTTTGCCGTCAAATAGTTTGATGGGTTGCGGATCGTGTCCGATGTCCATGAATCCTAATTCGCGGGCAGCAATGCCAAATACATCGTTACGACTGACGCGATCGAGGACTTCGACCCAGTTTTTCGGGAATGGAGTCAGTCCCCAGCGAGCGAGTTGAGTCAAGATCCACAGCAAATCGGTGCGATCGCGATAGTTGGCTTTGTCTACGTGAAATTGGTTGAAATGCAGTAGTTGTTGGGGTGCGGAACCGTCACCGCGATTGTAGGGATCGAGGAACCCAGGACGGGTGTAGGCGGGATCGGAACCGACGTATTCCGGTCGGCAGAGTAATTCGAGGATCTCTTCCCGATGGCGGCGATCGTCGCAGTAGTCGCAAGCTTCTAATAAGGCTTTAACTAGGGCAACGTGGGTCTGTGGATATTGGTTTGCCCATTCTTCCCGCACGCCTAAAACTTTTTCTGGATGTCCCGCCCACAAATCTAAATCGGTGGCAACGACAAATCCTAATTCTTCGTAAACGGCGCGGGAATTCCAAGGTTCGCCAACACAATAACCGTCAATGTTTCCAGCTCTGAGATTAGCTACCATTTGCGGCGGCGGAATCACAGTTAAGCTGACATCTTCATCGGGATGAATGCCACCACTCGCCAGCCAGTAGCGCAGCAGCAAGTTGTGCATCGAGGCTGGGTGTACCATACCGAAGGTGTGGACGGTATCGGAGTCGGAGGCGATCGCGGCTTTTAAGTCAGCTAGTGTTCTGACTCCTTGCTCGAAAAACTTTTTGCTCAGCGTAATCGCGTTACCGTTACGGGAAAGAGTCAGGGCGCTGACGATGGGAATAGGAGTTTTACCACCCGCCCCTAAAGTCATGGCTAAGGGCATTCCTGCAACCATTTGGGCAGCGTCTAAGCGTCCCGTACCCACACCCTTAGCGATTTCCTTCCAACTCGGTTCGCGGCTGAGGGTGACATCGGTTAAGCCGTATTTAGCAAAGAAGCCTTTTTCTTTGGCGACTACTAACGGGGCGCAGTCGGTAAGGGGGATAAAGCCGATTTCCAAATTGACTTTTTCTAAGCCATTGCCAGCAACGACGACGTGTTGTTTTGCTTTGCGCTGCTTGATGCGCTTTTGTTGGTTGAGGAAGTAAATCAGCTCGTTACGCATAGCGTAGTAGCTGGGATGATTGACAACTTCCATCCGCTGACGGGGACGGGGAATGTTGACATCCAGAATTTGTCCGATTTGCGCTTCGGGACCGTTGGTGAGCATGACAATGCGATCGCTCAGCAATAAGGCTTCGTCTACGTCGTGTGTCACCATCACGCAGGTAACGTGACTTTCTTCGCAGATTTTCATCAACTGTTCTTGCAAACCGCCTCGCGTCAGAGCATCTAACGCCCCAAAGGGTTCGTCGAGTAGCAGCAACTTCGGACGAATTGCTAAAGCACGAGCGATCGCCACCCGTTGTTTCATGCCTCCAGAAAGTTCGCCCGGACGCTTATCTCTAGCGTGACGCAAGCCAACTAAATCGATATGATGTTCGACAGTCGATCGTCTTTCTGCCTTGGTTTGATTTTTGTAAACTTCATCAACTGCCAGCGAGATATTCTCGTACACTGTCATCCAGGGCAGTAGAGAGTAGTTTTGAAATACCACCATGCGATCGGGTCCAGGTTCTTTTACCTGCCGTCCTTCTAGGATTACGCCGCCATGACTGGCACGGTCTAGACCAGCAATGATATTTAGTAGCGTTGATTTGCCGCAACCAGAGTGACCGACTAAAGAAATAAACTCACCCTGTTTAATTTTTAATTCAATATTTTTCAGTGCCGTATAGGTACTACCATTTGGCAATGAAAATATTCTATCAACGTGGTCAACTTCTACAAAAACTGACATGGTAGTTGGTAATTGGTAATTGGTAGCTGGTAGTTGGTAGTTGGTAATTGGTAATTGGATAGCTAGGCAAGAAGCAAAAGGCTTTCTTATTTTTCACTTACGACTTACGACTTACGACTTTCCCATTACCCATTACCTATCTCTGTTCTTCTGGAACGACTTTACTAGCAATGAAAGCAACGATTCTGTCTAATAGCAGACCGACAACACCGACATAAATCAGTGCGATGATGATTTGACTTAATAAAGAGCTGTTATAAGCGTCCCAGATAAAGAAGCCGATGCCGACTCCACCAACTAACATTTCTGCGGCAACAATTGCTAACCAAGATAAGCCGATCCCGATTCTCAAACCTGTAAAGATGTAAGGCACGGTGGCAGGAAACAGGATTTTAAAGAAATATTTGCTTCCCCTAAGTTTGAGAACTCTGGCAACATTGCGATAATCTTGAGGTAGTTGTTGTACGCCCACTGTCGTGTTGATGAGAATTGGCCAAATTGCTGTAATGAAAATTACAAAAATTGCGGAGGGATTGGATTGTTGTAATGCTGCCAACGATAAAGGTAACCATGCCAAAGGTGGAACGGTTCTAAGAACTTGAAAAATTGGGTCTACAGCGTTGTAAACAAATTCATTCGAGCCAATTAGAATTCCCAGAGTAATTCCGACAATAGCTGAGAGGGAAAAACCGATTGCGACCCGTCCCAAACTAGCCAAAATTTGTAATGCTAATCCCTTATCCGTCCCGCCATTATCAAAAAAGGGATTGATGATGTAAGGGTCCCATGTTTCTTGAATTACCGCGAGTGGCGAAGGCAAAGCGAGGATGCCGCTCATGGTAAGTAACTGCCAAATCAGTGCAAAAATGGCGATCGCCACGATGGGCGGAATCACTTTTTTAGCGATAAACTTGGCGATCGCTTTCTGCTGTAAACTTTTTCTCGAACGACTCTCTAGCGTTGCGGTCATGCTCCTCCTATGCTTCTACGTTTATATAAAGAATTGCGGAAGTCGGGAATTGTAGAGACGTTACATGTAACGTCTCTACAGGATTTCTTCTTTCCCTAGCCCCTAGCCCCTTCCTAGACTTTCTTAATCTTTAGACTCTTTAAATATGCTGCGGGATTTGCCGGATCGAATTTGACTCCATCAAAGAAAGTTTCCACACCACGGGAAGAACTCTTAGGAATTTCTGCGTCTGGTACGCCAATTGCTTTCGCAGCTTCTTTCCATAGATCTTCGCGGTTTACCTGGTCTACAAGTTTCTTCGTGTCTGTATTTGCCGGAATATAACCCCAGCGAATGTTTTCCGTCAAAAACCACAAGTCATGACTCTTATAGGGATAAGAAGCATTGTCTGCCCAGAACTTCATTTTGTAGGCATAGTTTTCTTCTGTACGACCGTCGCCGTAGTCAATGTTGCCCTTGGCTCGCTCGATAATATCTTTAGCTGGGACTCTAAACCACTTCTGCTGGGAGACAATGTTTACCATCTCCTCTTTGTTTTCTGCTTTTTCGCACCATTGTTGGGCTTCTTGTACTGCCATCAATAATGCTTTCGCCGCATTGGGATTTTTATCTACCCAGTCAGCCCGCATTGTAAAAGCTTTTTCTGGGTGGTCGTTCCACAACTCTCCAGTTACCAAAGCTGTATAACCCCGCTTTTGGTTTACCAGTTGGGCATTCCAAGGTTCTCCGACACAGAAAGCTTCCATGTTGCCCACTTTCATGTTGGCTACCATTTGCGGTGGTGGAACGGGGACGACCGAAACATCAGAGTCAGGATTAACACCACCAGCCGCTAGCCAGTAACGAATCCATAAGTCGTGTGTCCCGCCAGGAAAGGTCATAGCTACTTTGAGATCTTTGCCAGCAGCTTTAGATTTAGCGAAGGCTTCCTTGAGTGGCGTGCTTTCCTTAGCTACCTTTAACTCCTTGTAAGTTTCAGCAACAGAAATTGCCTGACCGTTGGTATTCAACCTTGCCAGAATGTACATGGGAACCTTTTTACCCTCAGTAATCGTTCCCAAGCTCATTAGGTAAGGCATTGGCGTAAGGATATGTGCCCCATCAATCCCACCACCACCAGAACCTAGTGTTAAATTATCGCGGGTGACGGGCCAAGAGGCTTGCTTTTCCACCTTCACATCAGTCATGCCGTATTTGGCAAAAAGCCCCTTTTCCGCAGCAATAATCAAGGGTGCAGAATCAGTCAGGGCGATAAAGCCTAATTTTGCTGTAGTTGTCTCTACTTTGGGAGCGTCGGCAACGGGACTAACGTTAGCTGTCGAACTAGTATTCGTAGTAGAGGTATTGTTACTTGCCGTGTTGCTTGAACTGCAACCGTGAACTAAAGCTGAACCTGCTGCTGCCGCACTTGTAGTAATGATGAATTGCCGTCTTGTAAACTTGGTCATTCTTGAAGTGGTAATTGGTAATTGGTAATGAGTAATTGGTAATTAGCGAGAGGTAGATTTTGACTTTTGACTTCTTTGCCTAGCCTCTAACCCCTATTGCAACTTCTTGCCTCGGTCTAGCGCCGAAATGCTCGATGAGTAAATTGCGTAACACTGGCTGCAAATCGTCGCAGGGAATTCCCTTTGTGATGCAGCTACCTAAATGAGCATCCTTACCGACTTTGCCACCCATGTAGATATCAACACCTTCTACAGCTTTGCCATCTTTACGGACTTTGGTTCCCATCAGTCCAATGTCCGCTACCTGGGGTTGTCCGCAGGAGTTAGGGCATCCCGTCCAGTGAATGCGGACTGGTTGAGTAAATGTTAGTTCTGTCTCTAGCGCCTTAATTGTTGCCAGCGCTCGATTTTTGGTTTCAATCAAGGCAAAGTTGCAGAACTGAGCGCCCGTACATGATACGAGTCCTCGGGTCAGCGGATCGGGTTCTATAGAGAAGCGTTGTAAGAGTGGTTCCGCCAGGAAGGTTCCGAGACGCGAATCGGGAATGTTGGGAATAATTATGTTTTGTTCTACAGTCAGGCGAATCTCACCACTACCATAAACTTCTGCTAACCGCGCTACTTCAAACATATCTTGAGCGTAGAGCCGCCCGATCGGAACGTGTAAGCCGATGTAGTTTAGTCCTGGCTGTTTTTGAGGGTAGACTCCAATGTGGTCGCGTTTTTCCCAGTCAATTTCGTCTTTAGCGGCTGCCGATCGCAAAGATTTGCCCATTCGGGTTTCTATAGCTAGACGGAATTTTTCCATCCCCCACTCGTCAATCAGCCACATCAAGCGAGCTTTTTGTCGATTGGCTCGCAGTCCATTATCTCTATAGACTTCCAAAACTGCTCTGCATACAGCAATCACATCTTCTGGTGCTACCCAAGCATCGAGAGGAACCGCCGCCTCACAACGTTTGGCAGAAAAGAAACCTCCCACCAAAATATTAAAACCAAACTCTCTTTCCTGACTCTCCTGTACGGGCGCACAGCCGTGCGCCCCTACCGACTCCCGACTCCCTTCCTTAAACGCAGGAACGAAAGCCAAATCGTTGATCTCTGCATGGACGGAGTTATCGCGACCGCCAGTAATGGCAATATTAAATTTTCGCGGTAGGTTGGTGAATTCTGGGTTTCCCTCACCGTAATTGGTGATTGCGTCTTGCACTTGATTCACTAAGTCTCGCGTGTCAAATAACTCTTCGGTATCGAGTCCTGCTAGCGGATCGCCAGTAATGTTACGGACGTTATCCATCCCCGATTGGATGCTGGTTAATCCCACAGCAGCAAACTTTTGAAAGATCTCTGGCAAGTCTTCAATCCGAATGCCCCGCAGCTGAATATTCTGTCTGGTAGTGATGTCTGCGCTACCGTCATCGCCATAGCGTTGCAGGACTTCACCCAGGACTCGCATCTGATGGGTGGTGATAATGCCATTAGGCATCCGCAGCCGCATCATGAATTTACCTGGAGTGACTGGACGAAAGAACACGCCTAGCCACTTAAGGCGATGGTCGCGATCTGTTTCATCCATTGCTTCCCAACCAATAGAGGCAAATTGCTCGATCTCTGTTTTAACCGCAAGACCATCTTTTTCTGCCTTAAATTTTTCAAATTTATTCAGACTTGCCTTGGAGGTTGCTGCGTCCGTCATATGGCTTTATCCCTGTTATCTGCTATTTTCGTGCCACTACCAGCACTTATGTTGAAAAAATCAAAAATTCCGCTAGTTCTAAGTTGCTGTCATCTGTCAGATTTTGTTACAACCTGCTGTCCGTTGTCTTCCTTGGCAAAATCTTCTTTTCATCGGTATGATGGGCGTTCGCGACGCACCTTCTTTTCGTTTGAGGTTGGAATCAGACAAGACACCACGCAGCTGTTTTAAAATGGCTTTAAAATGGCATCATATGAAAAGTCATCCCTGTATTTTTGATACATTCGATACTTTGCGATCGCCTTCTGTACGATTAACCCTCCGAATTTGAGCAACAACCCCAGTCCTTGCAGTCTGAATATTTGATGGATCGCAATTCGATCGAGTGCCGACTCGCGTTGTTTGCTTCTTAGAAACTAAATTACGCGGATTTTTCCTACTAATTCGTAACTTAAGTAACAAATCATTGCTTTTATTGAACTTTTTGCATCATTTCTATGCAGATATGACATAGAAATCGGTACAAAGACGGATGTAGCATGTCTCAATTAGGTCAGACTGAAATCAGTTATCAGTTGTCAGCGATCGGCGAACGGGGTGTGGGAAATTGGTAGTTGGTAATGGGTAATTGGTAATGGGTAATTGGTAGTTGCTCCCTCAGTTCCCTCAGCTCTCTTCCCTGCTCCCTAATAACTGACAATCATCTAATTCAAATCGCAGTAATTTAACCGTGAATTTACAGACTGCTAATTTGTTAGAACAGGCACAACTCGCCCACGCTGCTTCTAACTGGGCGTTGCTACTCCAATGCCTTCAGCAACTTATGGCGGAAGTTGGAAGTCGGAAGTCGGAATTCGGAAGTGAATTTTCTCCCTCAGCTTCCTCAGCTTCCTCAGCTCTCTTCTCCCCGACTCCCGACTCCTCTGTACGGGCGCACAGCAGTGCGCCCCTACCGTCTCCCCTAACATGGGCAATTGATATTTTGACTTGGGGAGATTTTCATCAACGGTGGGATGTGGCGAAGTTACTGCCTAAATTTGGACGAGAGGCGATCGCATCTTTGTTGGAAATTTTGGCAGATGAAGATGCGGATGAAGAATTGCGCTGGTTTGCCATACGGAGTTTGGGAACTTTTGACGATCCAGAAGCGATCGCCGCTTTGGTAGAGTTGTTGCAAACATCATCAAATTTAGAAGAACAGGGAATAGCAGCCGCAGCTTTAGCAGAAATTGGCTCGAATGCTGTATCTGCAATTACAAAGTTGTTAGAGAGAGAGAATACCAGAGCGCTAGCCGTGCGATCGCTTGCCTATATTCGTACCAAAGAAACAATCGAGCCTCTACTCAGCGTTGTTCGAGACTCAGATGTGGAAATTAGAGCGATCGCGATCGAAGCTTTGAGTAGCTTTCACGATCCTAAAATTCCGCCCATTTTAATTGACACTTTAAGCGATTTGGGGGCAAAAGTGAGAAAAGAAGCCGTTACTGGCTTGAGTTTTCGCCCCGACTTGCGGGAAGAATTGAATTTAGTCGATCTCTTGTTGCTGAGATTGTATGACTTCAGCATAGATGTTTGTCTGGCTGCTGCAAACGGTTTGGGTAGATTAGGAACGGATCGAGCTGCAACAGGTTTGTTCCGAGTCTTGCAGTCTCCCCATACGCCGAGCGCTTTACAGATAGAAATTGTCTTAGCTCTAGGCAGAATTGAAACCTCAGCCAGTCTGGAATATTTACGGCAAGTTTTCGAGGAAATAACTTCAATCGCAATTTGGCAAGAAACAATTAATGCTTTAGGACGAGTCGAACAGTTAAGTTTAAAGCCACAAGCAGCAGAGATTTTACTCGAATTGCTGCGTACCAATCGCTTAGCAGCACAACACGCCAAACTCAAGCAAGCGATCGCTTTGTCGTTAGGTCAATTGGGTGAAATGCAAGCAATTCCATCGCTGATTCAATTACTAGCAGACTCAGAGCTTGCCGTCAAATTGCACGCGATCGCTGCTCTCAAACAGTTAAATTCTACTGCTGCCCATCAGCAATTAACCCAAATAGCTGCTGATGCTAACATTTCACTGCAACTACAACAGGGAGTCGCGATCGCTTTGCGAGAATGGGATCTTAATTCTTCTTTTTAAGTAAATATTTACCCCACTCTACAGCAATCGGGATCTCTGTAAAAGGAATTCGCACGGTATCGTGTGAATCTCGCATGACAAATTCTAGCGCGATCGCTTTACCTTTCGTTGGTGGTGTCTCCAACGCTACTGGTTTTTCCTCTACTAGTAAGTGAATTTCTTGTACCCGATCTAAAGAAAAAGTTTTCAGGTCAATGGGTCCCGTGCGTGTTGGTTTGCCCCAAGTTAATTCGTTCCCATTCTGCCCCAAAACCGCATAAAGATCGTATTTTGACTTTTCAAATTGTTTTGCCCAATTTTGGTAGGCTTCTACTTTCTGAAATTCGTTTCTTCCTTGCCAAGTTAACCAAATAAATAATCCTAGCAGTGGTAGCCAGATCAACCCACGTTCCATTTTTTTCTCGATCGGTATTACTCTTAATTAATTATAAAAATTTCTTAGATTGGAAGGCAGGTCACTTGCTTTTATACGACGCTTTTGATACTATTTACTTTACAATGGAAATATTTTTAAATTTCTTAAAAATGCAAATATTCCCATTGTAACAAGACTATTATAAAATGAAACTTGCCAAAAATAAAGCAGCTCGAACTGATTAACAGCTAAATTTTTCGCAATTCGCAATTGAAGAAATAATTACGAATTACGAATTATGAATTACGAATTAACCATGCAATGCCTTAAACAGAGCATCAGTCAGTTCGACAGCTTGCTTGGCTCGTTCTTGGGCTGTTGCACTCGCATCAGTTGCGGATAGGGCGATCGCGGCAATGTATTCGCGTTTAGTCAATCCTTTATCCAACATGGTTGGGTCTGTAGGATGGGCAGGCGCATTAGCATCATGAGCGGACATAAATTTAACCCTCCGATATTACAGGTAGCACGAAGTCAATATATACTGCGTTGGCTACCATTTGTCATATCAGATGAGGTTACTGCCAACCGATCTCTTACAGCTTTTCTAGGAAAGCAAATACAACCCGTGCTTGATTTTCCGCTGCGATCGCAAAAAATGTGCCGATTTGCGTTGCAGCTGCCTCTTCGCCACCACCAGCTAAATCGGAAACGCTTCTGACGGCAATGAAAGGGACGTTGTTGGAATAGGCTACCATTGCCGAAGCGGTGGTTTCCATATCGACAACTAATACATCCGTGTCGGCGTTGCGGTTGCCTTGTTCGTCAAAATTAAGGGTTGTCGCTAGAAATCTCCGATATTGGGCGTTGTCAACAAATGTAGGTCCAGCGACCCCATTTTGACCGACGATCAGTTGAGGTGGTGGATCGATCGGCGTAGTAGCGCAATTTCCCGCCTGGTCGAGTTGGGGACAGTCCAATAACTTAACTTCCAGCTGACTTGCTTTTTTAAACATTGCCTCATCAACCGTAAACCAAAATTTTAAGTCTTGATCTGTCTCTGGGTTGACAGACGCGCCTGGGAATGGCACTTGACGGATGATCTGTTCGTTGTTCTGGTTGAAGTAAAATTGCGGTGCGCGATCGGAACTGACATTTGTATTGCGTAAGAAAGCATTCTTAGCATCTGGTTGAAAGATCCCTTCTTGGTTAGCTTGCCCTGGTTCAGATGCTTGTCCGATGAGAAAATTACAGGTCTTGGCTTCCTCCAAGGGATCTTGCAGGACGTGATTGAGCTGAAGTCCAGGCGAGAACGCACACGGTACAATTTCTGCCGTGTTATTGAAATACGTCTCTTGGGGGAAAGCCCACCGTTTGGGGATCGTCACCGAACCGATGGGTGTCTCGTTCGGGGTATTAGGGTCGTCGTCGTTTGCTCCAACCCCACCAACTCCACCAGCGATCCCGCTAAAAATTACTTTCGAGACGTTAAATTTATCTAGCGTTAATTGCGTCACCATTGTAGCGTTGACAATACTGATATTAGTCAATATGACAACGACATTCTTACCGCGCAATTTTCCCTTACTAAAGCGATGTCCGTTGATGTTGACGCAGCCATCAAATTTGTTTCGACCATCATTCAAGCGCATTTCATCAATAAATCGATCTGCCTCACCAGAAAATGCAGAAACGAGAGCAATTCTGGGAACTGCATCAGTATTAGCTTTACACTCCCCTTTAATCGGTGCGGCTTGAGTGCTGCTGACGGGTAACTGAGACGCAAAAGAGAGCAAAATAGGCAGTTGCCACCAACGCAATCTAGTTGTATTCTTGCTAAATCTCATGGTTTTGCTCTCCTACCCTCTTGTTGTAACGCTAGGTCATTAGGATAGTAGTATTGGCAACCACGCAAAATGGTAGTATTTGCAACTTAACTATTAGTTAGGAATTAAACATTGTATTTTGTCGTGAAACTATAGAAAAGTTGACTTATTCGTCAGTGGTTGCTGTAAGAAGCGGGAGTCGGGAATTGTAGGGGCAGGTTTACCCAAAATCTGTATTTGGTATCAGAGTCTATTTGGAAAACCCGCCCGTACGGGAGTCGGGAATTGTAGGGGCAGGTTTACCCAAAATCTGTATTTGGTATCAGAGTCTATTTGGAAAACCCGCCCGTACGGGAGTCGGGAGTCGGAGTGTTATTCCTAGAGTTTATTTTCCAATCCAATCTATCGAGCGGGAGTGTTGCAACGATTGACGATCGCCGGATTCGCGCGACTCCCTTGAGTTTGTAGATTTGCTAGCGTACTTCCGAGTAGATACAGTCCACCACAAAGCATGGGTAAACCGATGAGTACAGTTAGCCCAAAAACGAGTATTTGACTTGAATCTGATTCAGTTACAACTTGGCGATCGCTAGGATTTGTATCATTACCCAATGGTTTCCCACAGACACTACAGCAATTGGAATGAGTTCCTGCATCGCGAGAGCGTCCTACAGTCACTGCTAAAAGCTGTTCTCCCAGAGTTTTTGCCATAACACAGGGGTAAGTAATAAGTCGTAAGTCGTAAGTCGTAAGTAAAAAAACACTTACGGCTTACGATAACTGATAACTAATTATGTAATCACCGTTGGTTTCGACATGCCAGTATATTCGCGAATTTGAGCAACTTCCTGGGCGATCGCAATTGGTTCGGCTAGCGCTTGTTGTACCTCTAGATCTTGTTTGCTAGAGTCACCTTCGTAGCTTTCAAAGTAAACCCGCAATGTTGCTCCTTGGGTTCCCGTACCGGAAAGGCGGAAGACGATCCGAGAACCGTCAACAAAACCGATCCGCACGCCTTGTTTGCTGCTGATACTACCATCAATCGGGTCGGTGTAGCTGAAATCGTCTGCGTATTCGACTTCATATTGTCCGTAACGCTTACCTTTGAGCGTGGGAACAACGGAACGCAACTTTTCCATTAAGGTATTGGCGCGATCGCTATCTACTCCTTCATAGTCGTGGCGCGAGTAATAATTGCGACCGTATGTCTGCCAGTGTTCGCGCACGATGTGTTCTACCGATTGTTGGCGCACGGCAAGGATGTTTAACCAAAATAACACTGCCCACAGCCCGTCTTTTTCGCGAATGTGGTTGGAACCCGTACCAAAACTTTCTTCCCCGCACAGGGTTGCTTTGCCTGCATCGAGGAGATTGCCGAAAAACTTCCATCCCGTTGGAGTTTCGTAACAATCAATTCCCAATTTAGCTGCTACGCGATCCGCCGCTTGACTTGTGGGCATAGATCTGGCAACTCCAGCGATTCCTGAAGCATAACCAGGGACTAACTTAGCGTTGGCTGTCAGCACTGCTAAACTATCGCTAGGGGTGACGAAGAAATGTTTGCCCAAGATCATATTGCGATCGCCATCTCCATCGGAAGCAGCCCCAAAGTCAGGCGCATTGTCTCCAAACAGAATTTCTACGAGATCGTGGGCATAGACTAAATTCGGGTCTGGGTGTCCGCCGCCAAAATCTTCTAAAGGCGTACCGTTGACTACCGTACCTTGCGGTGCGCCCAAGCTTTGCTCGAAAATTGCCCGGGCATAGGGACCCGTGACTGCGTGCATGGAATCAATGCAGATGCGTTTACCAGAGGTGAGAAATTGACGAATGCGATCGAAATCAAATAGCGACTCCATTAGCTTTTGGTAGTCTTGAACTGAGTCGATAACTTCAACCGTCATCTCTCCCAAACGAGACTCGCCTAACGTGTCTAAATCGATATCTGGTGCATCTAGAATTTTGTAGCGATCAATTGTTTTACTACGGGCATAGATTGCCTCAGTTACCTTTTCCGGTGCGGGTCCACCGTTGCCAGTGTTGTATTTTACGCCAAAGTCCCCATCTACCCCACCTGGGTTGTGGCTGGCAGAGAGAATAATTCCACCCAGGGTTTTGTATTGGCGAATAATACAGGAAGTCGCAGGAGTAGAGAGAATACCGCGATGACCGACCTTAATCCGGCTAAAACCATTCGCAGCAGCCATTTTCAAAATAATTTGGATCGCTTTTCTGTTGTAGTAACGACCGTCACCACCCAAAGCTAAAGTTTGTCCCTGACAACCTTCGAGACTATCGAAGATGGATTGGACGAAGTTTTCTAAATAGTGGGGTTGCTGAAACACTTTGACCGCTTTTCGCAAACCAGAAGTACCTGGCTTCTGGTCGGTAAAGGGAGTAGTGGAGACTTCAAGGATATTCATGGAATAGGTTATTGTTCCTGACCGAGCGTTTGCAACTGTAAACTTTTCAAAAAGGGCGATTGCGCTACTTTGAACTTTCGATCTATTTCGTCGCTGCACTTAGCACTGTGACACTTTGCTTGGAATCGCAGAATATCTGGCGCTATTTTCACATTACCATCCTCCCTTGCCATCACTCTCAAGTCAGGGAGCAGGGAGCAGTGAATTGCGTGGTGCGATGAAAGCTGAGAGGAAGGTGCAGAGGCGATTGCTACGCTCATGCTTCGCGCTTCGCAGCTATGAGGCAAAAGCCGATCGCGATCGCTGAAGGTATGAAAGATTTTGCATTGCCCCCAAAATAATAATTTACCGAGCTGTTTCGCACTAGATTGCCTAATACTTTAGTTGTTGAGTTGGCAAATACAGATCATTTTTTCAACCTACTTCTACTGAACGAGTTTACAAATTAAAAACCTGCCAAACAAGCGCTCTATTCAGAAAAATAATGTGCTGTTGTCTCGCTTTCAAATTCACAATCGGAGACGTAAGTACGGACAAAAGTTGTGATTTTGATAAATCGCATCTTATATTATTATTATGGCAAACTATTCAACCTTAGAACTTCAAGTTAAGCTTCTAAATACACAACTTGCCATGCCTTTTGGTAAATAATCTATGTTCAAGAATGCTAAAAGTAGGTTGAAGCTTTTCGTGTTCCTCGGTCTGATTGTGATTATTTTTACCCTAAAGACGATTGTTATTAATGCTCAGTCTCAGGGTTCAACCAGTTTATTTGAACCATTTAAAATCGTAGTTAATTCTAGCTTTATTAGTCCGTTAGATGAGTTTTTTGGTGATATTTCAATTGGTCGAAAAGTTTTTATTGCTAGTAACACTATCATCCGAGCGGAACCCAACACTCGCATTTGTATTGGCGATCGAACTAATTTTCAAGACAATATTTTATTTCTAGCACTCCGTAGAAATACGGCTCCTCCAAGTGCTTGTGCGGCAAAATCAAGTAGTACTGGCGAACGAGTGAGTATTGCTCATCAGGCAAATATTGAGAATTCACAAATTGGCAACTTCACCTTTATCGGTTTTCATACCCGCTTGCGCAACGTAGTGCTAGAAGACGGTGCTTTTGTACTGCATGGTGCGATTCTGTCGAACGTGCGGATTGGCAAAAACCGTTTAGTACCAATTGGGGCAGTTATTACGACTCAAGCGCAGGCTAATGCTCTCCCACTTAAAACGGAAGCTAATTCTAAGTTTCAAGCAGAAGTATTAGAAGTCAATGCCGAGTTTGCTGAAAACTACAGCCACCTGTACGAAGAAGCAGGATTTGATGCCGTAACGGGTGTTAGTACAGCACCAAAAACATCTTGGAATCCGAAACCAGTCAAACCCACAATCGGTCAGAATGTGAAACTTGATGAGTTTGCTCGCATCGTTGGAGATGTCAGGCTTGGCAATAATAGCACCGTGGGACAGCGAACTTCAATTCGTGCTGATGAAGGCACACCAATTATTATTGGGAAGAATGCCCAAATTGAGGATCGAGTCACGTTTCATGCGCTCAAAGGTACGAGTATCCATATTGGTAAAAACTTAGATACGAGCGATAACATCGTTTTTCACGGACCTCTCGAAGTTGGCGATAATCTCACAATTGGAGATGATACTGTATTATTTCGTTCTAAAGTTGGTAACAACGTGACAATCGGCAGCGAGGCTATAGTGGTGGACGTAACGCTGCAAAACGGCGTAAAAGTTCCCGATCGCGCTATTATTACTACCCAGAAGCAAGCAGATGCCTTAGTGCGATCGCCAAGGCTGCCAATCTGACAGCGCAGAAATCTTCCTATGTTGCAAATGCTTTCCCAGTTATTCTCGAAGCGGCGAAAACAATTTTGGTTATCTATAGCCACGTTTATCGTAGTCGCGATCGCCATCGGTTCAATTCAAATCTCTCTAGCTCGAATAGTCACCCCTACTCATCCACTCGATTCATTAACAGCACAAGAGATTACAGCAGCCGTTGCACTCATTAAACAAAAAATACCCCAACGGGAAATTCACTTTCCCATCGTTGCTCTGAACGAACCAGATAAAACAGAAGTCTTGAATTTCAAGCCAGGACAATCCTTCAAACGCGAAGTTTTTGCCGTGGTTTACGATCGCTCTCAAAACAAAACCTACGAAGCTGTTGTAACTTTAAAACCTACAACTAAAGCTGGTGTTTTGTCATCCTGGCAAGAGATTCCTGGCGTGCAGCCAGCCATCATGGAACCAGAATATGAAATAGCAGAGGCAGTCACCAAAGCCGATCCGCGCTGGCAAGCGGCTATGAGGAAGCGAGGCATTACTGACCTTAAACAAGTTGTCGTTGAAGGCTGGGCAGTAGGGCTGGTGACTGAAGCAGAAAAGTCAAGTGGGGCGCGTCTGTGTCGCACGTTATCTTACTTCAAAGGCGATCGCTGGAACTACTACGGCACGCCGATAGAGGGAGTCGTTGCAACTGTCGATCTCAATGCTAAAAAACTGGCTAGTTTTAGCGATACGGGTGTCGTAGCTCTCTCCAAGGAAAATTGGGACTACGATCCGCGATCGCTCAGCCCCCTAAGAACGGCAGCCAAGTTACTAAAAATCCTGCAACCAAACGGTCACACCTTCAAACTCAATGGTAATGAAGTGAGTTGGCAGGGGTGGAAATTCCGCTACACGATGCATCCACGGGATGGCTTGATCCTTTACCAAGTGCAGCATGAAGACGGTCGCGAATTTCGTCCAGTCATGTATCGTGCCAGCCTATCTGAAATGGTCGTTCCCTATGGCGATCCCAATCCGCAGTGGTCGTTTCGCAATGCCTTTGATGTCGGAGAATACAATTTCGGTACGCTAACTAATACTCAGGAACTAGGCAAAGAAGTTCCTGAAAATGGGGTATTGCTAGATGCAGTGCTAGCAGACTCGCAAGGCAAACCTTATGCCATGCCTGATGTTATCGGGATCTATGAAAAAGATGATGGCGTGTTATGGAAGCACTACGATTATAGATCCGAACGCAAGGATGTCCGACGCGATCGCCAGCTCATTGTCACAACGACAGCCGCGATCGGTAACTACGATTACGCCATCAACTGGATCTTTCACCAAGATGGATCGTTAGACGTGCGAACTGACTTGCACGGACTTGTTTTAGCCCAAGGATCGGATTCTGTCACCACTGCAAATCGAGATACCTACGGCAAGTTAATGGCCAAAAACATTGTCGGTGTCAACCACCAGCACTTTTTTAACTTCCGATTGGATCTAGACGTAGACGGTGAAGCAAATATGCCGATGGAAATGACGGTTCAATCCCTACCTATCGGTGCAAATAACCTTCAAGGCAATGCATTTGTTGCCAAAGACACGCCCCTAACAACAGAAAAAAGCGCCGTCCGAGATCTCAGTATGGCAGAAAATCGAAAATGGGCGATCGCCAGTACGACTCGTAAAAATCAACTCGGCGCACTTACGAGTTATATGCTCATGCCATCTGGAAATACAGTCTTTTTCCCCAGCCAAGACGCAACAATTCGCGATCGCGCGGGCTTCGCTACTCACCATTTCTGGGTGACTAAGTATAAACCTAAAGAACTCCACGCTGGAGGAGAATATCCCAACCAAAGCAACTCCCAGCAGGGCTTACCTACCCTTGTTGCGGATGATGAACCGCTTATAGGTCAAGACTTGGTAGCTTGGTACACGTTGGGTACTACGCATATTCCTCGTCCTGAAGACTGGCCTGTTATGCCCGTTCACCATGCTAGTTTTAAGTTGATCCCTGTAGGGTTCTTCACGCGCAATCCTGCTATCAACCTACCAGAACCAACAGCCGTCAAGCACTCTTCCTAAACAAATAATTGTTTAATTATGGGTTGCTAGCAATTTATCACATTTATAGCAGAGAGCTGATAGATCGGGGCATTTCAATTATCTACAAGCAATATTAGCCAAGTTTTTTTCCTCTGCTCCCTGCTCAAAAGCTCCCTGTTCCCTACTATATCTAGCAACCTTAAATTACCTGTGCATTGTCATCTAAGACAGGAATATCTACTGTCCCAGACCAGCTAGATACCCAAAAATACCGTGACCTGTCAATACTTCCATTGCAATCAAAGCTACAAAACCAATCGCTGCCAACCGCCCGTTGAGTAGTTCGGCATAGTCGGTAAAACCAATGCGGGGGGTCTCATCTACATACATTTTGGGTTCGACGGCGAAATTGTTGAGCTTGTCGCCTTCGCCAGGTGAAGTAATATATCCAGAGCGTGTCATGAGACTATTTTTTCCATTTGTTACTTTGTCTTAAATAAACTTAACAAACTTTATTAAGTTTTGCAACATTTATGAACGAGAAACACACTGTATTTGTCTGTACAACCTGCGCTAGTACTTGGCAGGACGGTAAACGAGTGGGAGTGAGTGGTGGTCAAATCTTGTTCGATCGCTTAACCCAACTTTATGAAGAGTGGCAACTCGCACCAGAATTTTCTTTACAAGCAGTAGAGTGCATGAGTGCGTGTAGCTCTCCCTGCGTTGTGACGTTTGCGGCAGCAGGAAAGTGTACTTACGTATTTGGGACACTACCAGCTGAAGATAGCGCTGCTGCCATACTCGACTGCGCTAACAAGTATCATGCTAAGAACGACGGTCTGCTGCCTTGGTCGGAGCGACCGGAACCACTGAAAAAAGGTATTGTGGCGCGAGTTCCGCCCATGAGTAGTTGAATTCTCAGGCTGGTTTTACCCCAGCCAAAGTGCCACTACCTAACCCTCATTTACCAATTAAAAATCAATTTTGTAGTCAAAACTACAGTTGAAATGCGATCGATATTCTATTTGGTAAGGTAATTCAACATGAACGATAGACAAACTGCGATCGCTAAAAAGTAGCAAGTCGGAAGAACTTCTGACTTACGACTTACGACTTTTCCCCTTACCCCTACCCTTTCTATTGTGCGATTCGACAATTACGAACCAGGAGACTTTTACGACGAGCTATTCGTCACTAAAGAAAAACCTCGTGCGGAAGCAATTCCACTGCTAGAAAGAATTAATTCTCTACCAGCAGGAGAATTACAACGGCGACATCAAGCAGCACAAATTGCTTTGATGAACATGGGAGTCACCTTTAATGTTTACAGTGAAGGTGAAGGTACAGAACGAATTTTTCCCTTCGACATCATTCCCCGCATTGTCTCAGCCGCGGAATGGCAGTTTCTAGAAAAGGGACTCAAGCAACGGATCTTTGCCCTGAATTTGTTTATTAACGATATTTATAACGAGCAGAAAATCATACGAGATAGCGTGATTCCGAGCGAGTTAATCGAATCGGCTACGGGATTTTTAAAGCCTTGTATTGGACTAAAACCGCCTGGTGGGATCTGGTGTCATATTACCGGAACTGACCTAGTGCGCGATCGCGATGGTCGTTGGTACGTGTTAGAAGATAATATGCGCTGTCCTTCTGGCGTTTCCTACGTGCTGGAAAATCGTCGCGTCATGAAAAGCACTTTTCCTAAAGTCTTTGAATCGATGACAATTCAGCCGGTTGAGGAATATCCGAGTCATTTACTAGAAACCCTACTCAACCTGGCTCCTCCTCAACTCTACGATCCAACGGTAGTTGTTTTAACACCAGGAATTTACAACTCAGCTTACTTCGAGCATTCCTTCTTAGCGCAGCAGATGGGTGTGGAGTTGGTAGAAGGACGAGATTTGGTAGTGGCGGATGGCTACCTACAAATGCGGACTACCAAAGGCTTAAAGCGCGTTGATGCCGTTTATCGCCGGATTGACGACGATTTTATCGATCCTTTAGCATTTCGCCCCGATTCTTTATTAGGCATACCTGGACTGATGGAAGTCTATCGTGCGGGTAGAGTGGGACTGGCTAACGCACTAGGAACTGGTGTAGCTGATGATAAAGTCATCTACGCATACGTTCCAGCGATGATTCGTTACTATTTGGGCGAAGAACCGATTTTATCTAACGTTCCTACATACCTCTGTTGGGAACCAAATCAACAGGCTCATGTTTTGGCAAATCTCGATAAGTTAGTTGTCAAAGCAGCGAATGAATCTGGTGGCTACGGAATGCTCATTGGTTCTTCTGCCACCCCAGAACAACGCCAAGAATTTGCCGAAAAAATTAAGGCTAGTCCGCGCAACTACATTGCCCAACCAACTTTGTGTTTGTCTCGCGTGCCAACCATTTTAGAAGACCAATTTGAAGGCTGTCACGTAGACTTGCGACCGTATATCCTCTACGGTAAAGAAATTTACGTCAATCCAGGTGGACTAACCCGCGTCGCCCTTAGAAGAGGTTCTCTGGTAGTCAACTCTTCCCAAGGTGGAGGGAGTAAAGATACTTGGGTGGTATGTAAATGAGGAGTGAGGGTAAGAAGTCAAAAGTCAAAAGTCAGAAGTCAAAAATAGCTCTCTCACCTATTACCAACTATGCTAAGCAGAGTTGCTGATTCAATTTACTGGTTAAACCGCTATGTAGAAAGGGCAGAAAATGTTGCCCGTTTTATTGATGTCAATTTAACTCTATTGTTGGATGCTCCTACTGGAGAAGCGCAGCAGTGGAAACCTTTGATTTTGACTACAGGGGATTTATCGTTATTTCAAGAACGCTACGGTGAAGCGACAGCAGAAAATGTGATTCAGTTCTTGACTTTCGATCGCGAATATTCTAATTCGATCGCTTCTTGCTTGTTTGCTGCTAGAGAGAACGCGCGATCGATCCGGGAAATTATTTCCTCGGAAATGTGGGAACGGGTAAATGCATTTTATTTCCTAGTCAAGGAAGCGGCTCAATCTCATACCGTTCCTGAATGGTCAAATTTTTTTGCTGAAGTCAAGCTAGCCAGTCACTTGTTTGCTGGGGTGATGAATGCAACCATGACGCACAATGAAGGTTGGCATTTCGGACAAATTGGACGTTTGTTAGAACGGGCTGATAAAACTGCGCGAATTTTAGATGTAAAATACTATATTTTACTACCTTCAGCTAAAGATGTGGGGACGACTCTAGACCAGTTGCAATGGATAGCATTGCTAAAATCTGCGAGCGCTTACGAAATGTATCGTAAATGGGGACGACATCGGATTGCGCCTACAGCTGTAGCGGAATTTTTGATTCTCAACCGCGAATTTCCTCGTTCGATTCAATTTTGCTTACTCCAAGCAGAGCAATCGCTACATCAAATTACTGGAACTCCCATCGGTACTTGGCAAAATCCCGTCGAACGCGCCCTCGGTCGATCGCGATCGGAATTGGAATATATCACAATTGAAGAAATTGTCAATATTGGACTGCATGAATTTCTCGATCGCATCCAGCATCAAATTAACGATGTGGGTGACAAGATTTTTACGACTTTTGTAGCGGTCAATCCTGTTTGAGTGAGTTGTGAGTAGTAGAATTGAATTTCTTGGTATAAACCTCGGCAATATTTGCAGGAATCGATATCAGTGCTGTTTTAAGTTGTTTGATTATGAAGTAGATAATTTAACTCGCTCTCCAACCATTCCTTAAACATTCTATTAACGATTTCTTGCTGCAATTCTGGTGTTAATTTAGCTGGAATAAACTCTTCGACCATCAAAAGATGGTGTCCTTGCTCGGTTTGCAGTGGACCAACTAACTCTCCTGGTTGAGCGCCAAATATAGCTGTTGCTATATCTGGTTGTAAGCTCCAACGGTAAAGCTTTCCTTCATAACCACACTGATAGCTGCGCTTTTCATCAATGTCATAAAGGTGAGCAGCTTGATAAAAACTAATTTCTTCTTCGGTGATTTGATAGAATATCTCTTGAGCGACTCGCTCAAAGGGAACAATAATTTGGTAAAGCAAAATCTGTTCAAAATCAAGTTGAGACTGAGCAAAAAACTTTTCTACTTCTGAGGCGAATAGATTGTTAGCTAATTTTTGAGCTAGAAGGCGATCGCAAATTCCTGCTTCCCACTCACCTACAGTAATCATCTGATCTGCTAGCCATGCCAGTGTATCGGCAACCTTCTCTAAACTCTGTTCGCGTCTGAGACAATCTGCTTCAATCTGTATTTCTTCTGGGGTAACTACTAACCCTCTTTCTTGAGCGACTTGAGCAATAATTTTTTGATACAAAACTTCCTGATAAATTTCTCGAAAATGTGTAGTTTTTCGTAGAAAATCCAAAATCTCATCGGGTAGAACGTTTAACTCTAAAAGACTAGGCATTTTACACTAATTCATTTTTTCTTAGTTTGGTTTTGAGTAAGTTAAAAGCAGCATTTTTAACAACTCTTGTTCTCAATCCAAAAGCTAGAATTAGTAGCAATGCTGCTTGATTAATCTATCAAAGTGGCAAGATGCAACTAGAAGTAACTACTGTGTTTTACTATTACTTCTAGAAGCCGTTCATATAAGAAGTTTGCCAGCTAGATTGTGTATTATTCCCATCAGAAGAGAGACTAACTTGGTTATTACCAGCCTCAAAAATGTAGGTAGTAATACCTCCTTTTTTAATAACTTTTTTGGTAAGAGGACAACCTTTACTCTCAGCAGTAGGTTCGCCATTCACCCACTGAACAGTGAGCGAGCAGGCTCCGCTAGAACCACTAATAGTAGGGAATTCTGTAATTTCTCCACAGTAGCTCAATTCAGAGATAATCATGGTATTTTTCTCCTTGTAATATTCGTTACTTTTGGATCGATGCTAATAAGAATAATTATTTTAAATCACTTAAGAGATACTAAATGTAGATATAGTATGCACAACTCTATATCGCCATATGTAGAGACGGCTATTATCATTTCCCATTGTCACTAGCTTCCAGAGTTTCAATAATTGCTAAACCACTATCAGAAGCTACAAGTAGCAGCATTACTGAGAGCAGATAAACCATTGTCAGGAGCTGAAGTACTGTTTCAAAGCTAATATTGGCGTTCATGAGTTAACCTCTCTGCTAAGACTAGTAATAATATTTTTGACTATCAGCAATATTTCGTTATATCTTCACCGCAATCCACTAAATAGGATAGAGCTTTGAAACGAAGCCTAACCACTTGCTCGTAGAGAGGGTTGAGCTTACACAAGGGTGGAATATAAAATAAGGTGCGATCGCAGAGCTTGATTTTCCGCTCAAAAGGACAATGAGTCGGGATTATCTTGCACAATAATTTAGCTATCTTTAGGTCATAAACTTCTATCGTATCAAACCACTGGTAAACTAAAATCATTAGATTAATAAGTTTCTTCATAATCATCACTCACTATCATCTAGTTAAGTAATGTGTAAGTTTTTAAATCCACTAAGTTAAATTTGTATGTACTGTTTGCCAATCCCAGAATTTAATACTTAGTATTAAATTCTGGGATTAGAATCAACAGTTACAGTCGAAAGATAGAGTTAAAAAAGCGCATTTTTTTACCACGGCTTCACTACCAATTCAAGCCTTGTTACTTATTGACAAGCTAGATATGGCTGTAAATCTTTACGACTGGCGTATTGAGCCATTTTGAGTATTAGACTGATTACCCTTGCTAAAAACAGCAATATTAACACCTGTCTGAATTTGGACAAGTTTAGCGTAATTGCTCTTTTTGCTAACTGGATAAGAATGCTTGGGTGGTTTGCGAGTACCTCCTAAAATGCTATTATTAGAAACAACTTCCAGATAATTCAATTCAGAAATAATCATTGATTTTCTCCTTAAAAGTAGTTTTTGTGAGAAACAACAACTTTGTTTTGTTGTTATAAATAATCTAACTAATCTAAATAAGGCTATGTTGCCAATTTGGCAGATATTTTTTGAATTTAGTTGTGTAACAATAATTGAATTTTGAGCGCCCTAGATTAGCAAAGCAGTAAGGTAATGCTATTTTTAGAGTAGACATTAGGTAGGAGCGTACAGCGCTCTTACTAGTAGGTGAGGATACACCATTTACCACATGCTTTGTTGTTACAGATAATCCATCTAGCTTGCATAAAGTAATGCTGCTAGTTATCGCGCCGCGTAACGCACTCCTATACGCATAAGTGGTGCGTTACGCCATCATGCTAACGCACCCTACGCATATTTCAAAAATCAAATATGAGTCCTATAGAAACTTGTCACTGAAAAACTGCCTCGTTCTTAAAGGTAAACGAACTCGGCAGAAAAAAGATATTTTTTTGAAAATGAAATGATGTTTCAATTAATTATTGTTATTTTAGTTTGTGCAGAAACTCACCATTCGGTACAGAAAAACTATAATTCTTGAGCGACAATAGTTTAGCTTGGCAAGAACTGTATTCTCGAATCTTGTTTAACAACCCCCATTCTAATTTACTACCGCGTTCGTTCTTCTGCCGTTCACTTATTGCTTCACAATAAGCAAGATCGGAAAGACTACCTACGTACTTTCGTGAGGTTTCGCTATCAACTCTAGATTTAGAGGACTGCTCAACCACGTTGGACTTATCCGTTTCATCTCTACTCAGCTTAGTAACCTGATTGTTTTCTTTGATTAACCGATTGTAAGTTCTATATGGTATATAATCAGAAGTGTTGAATGTTAAGAAATCGCCATAAAAAAGCAGCCCAAAATGTGATAACTTTTGAGCTGAATAGAAATAATAAATGTTAACGATTGATGATACC
>NZ_JACJQX010000044.1:0-50701 GCF_014696895.1 Chroococcidiopsis sp. [FACHB-1243]
CAACTACAATCCCTGGTAAATTTAGTAGTTGAGTTAGTAGAGGCTCCATCCGCTAATTATTGTAAATCTTTATACATTAGCATACTACAGCCGATAGAACCGATTTGGGCAGCTTATTTCAATACTATTACAGTTGCTCAATTTATATGTTTGTATTTATTTATACTCAGATTAAGTATCACAATTGAAAGAATTTTGTGTAAGCTATTTTACCTCTATTCAGGTAATACTTTGTACCCTATCGACAACAATTTGCGCGGCGATCGCTCCTTTGTTTTTTTCTCTTGCAACTGCGATCGTCCCGATCAAAATAGTTGATTGGCGATCGCGCTTTAAAGCTATATTGGGAAGTCGGAAGTCGTAATTTGTCAGTTAGAAAACTCTTGCCTTTGACCAATAACCATCAACTCTCAAAAAATCTGTATCTCAATTAACAATTTTAGTAGATAGCTTGAGATTGACTTAATTAGAGCAGCTTGACAAAAGTATAGATCGCAGTAATTGTAGATTAGGAATGCGTAGCTTATGCTTGATACCCGCTTCAACGGTCAATTGCGGGAACAATCAACCCAATCGGGACGAGCCGATCTAAATCAACCTAAGTTGGAAGTTCGAGAAATCTGCAAATCCTATTCCAACCGTGGTAAGGAATTAGTAGTACTAGAAAAGATTAACTTCCAACTTGACCCTAGAGAATTTGTTTGTTTGGTTGGTGTATCTGGGTGTGGTAAATCTACTCTACTTAATATCGTGGCTGGACTCACAACTCCTTGTGCAGGTCAAGTATTAGTTGACGGTCAAACTGTGACTGGTCGTCCTGGGAGCGATCGCGGTATGGTGTTTCAAGGCTACACGCTCTATCCTTGGCTGACAGTCTCGCAAAATATTGCATTTGGTTTGCAGTTGCGTAAAATGTCTAAAGTGGAGCAGCGAGAGCGGGTAACATACTACTTGAACGTAGTTGGCTTGACTCCGTTTGCTAAAGCTTACCCAAAGCAATTATCAGGCGGGATGAAACAACGAGTTGCGATCGCTCGTGCTTTAGCTAACGAACCAGAAGTGCTATTGATGGATGAGCCTTTCGGCGCTTTGGACGCTCAAACCAAAGAACAAATGCAGCAATTTTTGTTAGAACTTTGGGAGCAAACTCATACGACTGTATTGATGATTACTCACGATGTCGAAGAAGCAATCTTTCTTTCCCAGCGCATTTATGTCATGAGCAGTCATCCCGGTCGGCTACAACTAGAAATACCTGTCAATTTGCCAGCTAACCGTCATTTAGAAATTAAACTCTCATCAGAATTTGTTGAGATAAAACGTCAAATTCTGCACGCTTTGCGCGGTGAGTAGGGGAGTCGGTAGGGGCGGGTTTCCAAACTCGCCCGTATGGGAGTCGGAAAGATTTATTCGTGCAACTTTCAGAAATAGAGTGTAAGTGATGGTTAAATTTCCTGCAAGACGTTTGATTGTGCTGGCTTTGGTATCTTTGTTATGGGCTGTTGCTTGTTCTCCTCAAAATTCAACAACTTCATCTTCTTCCCCTTCATCTCCCGCGCCTCAACCTCAAGTATTGATTTCTGGAATTAATCCTTGGCCTGGATATTCAGGTCACTATGTCGCACTCCAAAAAGATTTTTTTAGTCAAGAAGGCATCAAGGTGCAAGAAACTTTCTTTCAAAGTGCAACAGAAGGTATTACTGCATTCCTAGCTGGAAAAGTTGACGTAGGCTGGGTAACATCAGGAGATGCAGTACAAATGATTAGCAAAGACCCGTCGATTCGGATGATTTTTGTTGTCGATTATTCAAATGGATCGGATGGTATTTTAGGTCATAATATCAACAGTCCCAAAGACATGAAAGGGAAAACCGTTGCTAGAGAAAATATATTATTTGAGAAGGTTTTATTACGTAGCTACTTAGAGAAAGGCGGATTGACCGAACAAGATGTCATCGCAAGAGATTTAACTGCCGCAGATGCAGCAGCGGCATTTGCTGCCAAACGTGTCGATGCTGCCGTATCTTACGAACCCTGGTTGACTAAAGCAGCCAAGGAAAGTGGAGGAAAAATCATTTTTACCACCAAAGGTACAAATTTGATTGCTGACGTATTAGTCGTAAGACAAAAACTGATTGAAAGCCGTAGATCGGATCTTCAGGCTTATTTGCGGGCGATCGATAAGGGAGTTAAGTTAGTGAATTCTGGTGATGAAGAAGCAATCAAAATTGCTGCTCAAAAGTTAGGAGTCACGCCAGAGGAAGCAAAAGAACAAATCGCGGGAGTCAAGATTTTTGATTTGGACAGTAACAAGTCAATTGCATTTAACTTAAATCATCCCAACAATGCAATGAAAAATTTCGAGCTGACGGCAAGAGCTGCTTATGACTTTAAAATAGTTCCTAAACCTCTTGAGCTGAAATCTTTGTACGATGATTCTATAGTCAAATCAACTTAAACTTTATCATCCAAATTGTAAGGTGGGCATTGCCCACCTTACTACCACTCACCATGATGCACTCTAAAGCTGTCTGTCAAAGCTGGTTTTCGACGCAAAAAATTAGTGACAACCTCTACCTAATTAGCGAACCGCATTACTATTGGTGGAATCGGGCAAATCTCTGGTTAATTAAAGGTCGCGATCGCGATCTTTTGATCGATACTGGGCTAGGGGTTGCGAGTTTGCGGCAATACATTGCTAGTTTAATTGATAAACCGTTGTTGGCGATCGCCTCTCACATTCACTTCGATCATGCAGGTGGGATGCACGAATTCGACGAACGCGCCATTCATGCGGCGGAAGCCGAAGCACTGCAAAAAGGAGATGATTATGAGGCGTTGTGTACGCCAGCACAAGGCTGGGTATTAGAAGAACATTTCGACTTGCTACCTTACCCTGGATTTACAGTCGAAACATATACCTTAAATGCAGCAGAACCTACACAGATTTTACAAGAAGGAGACGTATTAGATTTAGGCGATCGCGCTTTTGAGGTGTTGCATCTCCCTGGACATTCTCCCGGCTGTATTGCTTTATATGAACCTAGAGCGCAAGATTTGTTTTCAGGAGATGTAATTTATGATGGTGAGTTGTTAGACGAACTTCATTGCAGTGATATCCCTACTTATATTGCTACCTACGAACGGCTAGAAAAACTCCCAATAGAGACAGTTTATCCCGGTCACTACACGATTTTTGGCAAGGAAAGATATCAACAAATTATCGCCGAGTATTTAGCAGCAAGGCGCAAACCTGGATGTCCTTCGGAAATTCAAGTGTAGGGCATTGCCCAATACGGTTCAGTTAAAAGTATTAGATCCTCGAAGATCCCCCCTAGCCCCCCTTAAAAAGGGGGGAAGATTGCCCCTGCGGAGCGAAGGGTTGGGGGGATCGAGTCTTATCTGTGCTACACTTCGCGAACGCTAAATGCGCCATCACTATCACTAGCAGCAAGCTTCAACCAGTCTATCGGCTCTCGCGAAAATAGAAAAGAGACTCCAACTGCCCCGACAAAGTTATCTAGATTCAACCCTTTCTCGGTATCCACGACCGTTCCTTGACCGTAGAATAAGCGATGAATCCGAAAACGATGGTAGTTAGCGATGAGTTGAGGTAGCGTCACATACTGACGATAATTGCGGGAATATAGTTCGGCATCTAATTTAGGCAAAAGATACCAAGGACAACGGATAACTCGATGATGGGCGTTGTGATAGCCAAAGTTTAGCAGCAATAGATTCAGCCAAGACCACCGCAAAGAAATGAGGTTAGAGAAAGTATTTGCTTCCTCATGTTCCAAACTATATTGCGGTAAGAATTGACCTAGTTGAAACACAGTGTACGTGTGTTGAAAACAATCAATAAATCTGAGGATGTTGATAAAGCAAATGTAAGCGAAAAAGTAAAGAACAATAGCACGGGGAGAATAGATTGCTAAGGCTGTGAATAGGCTACCTCGGAGTAATAGTAACAAACCGTTACGCACTCGTTCATCTCGACGCTGTTGTCCCAAAAATGGAGAAAGGGCATTAAACCACCGCAACAAAAAGTTAACGGCAGGAAAATAAAGCCATTCCAGCACCACAATTAGCCGTACTAGCGGCTTTGGTGCAGTTTGCAGGAAATCTGGTAGGGAAAAAGCAGAAAAGTCAGCCCTGTTTTTATGGTGGGCTAAATGGTTGCTGGCAACATCGCGATAACGACTGTAGCAAGAACCTGTCACAAACAGCATTACCTGCGCAAATGCGACATTCCAACGCGGGTTACGAAAAATGTTGCCATGAATGAATTCATGGACGAAGTATGCTGCCCAAATTAGCGTATGGGTTAATAACACCGTACCCAAGAGGTTTAACCACCACAAATGCTGCACGATGCAGAAGATGGCAAAGCTGTATCCTACCAAGACGTAGGCTAACGCCGCACCGTTAATCCAGTAGTTGCGATCGTTGATATAGAAACTTGCATCTGGGGTAGCTGCCGTAGTCATATCACTAAATGGATTTCCGAATCTAGCCTCGGATTCAGCATACGGGTGTCCATGCATGAAATATGTTTTGAAAAATACAGTTAGCTGGAGAAAGAGAACAGCAAGAAACGATCGCTATCTAGCTAGCGTTCCTTTGGCTCCAAATTCATCTAAACTGCGTAAGTAATTTCCAACTGTCTCCACAAAACGCGACGATCGCGACAAGTCGCCAAAAATCTCAGATAGGCTTAGTAAAGGTCTAGGATCGGAACCCCCAGAACGGGCGCGTTGTGTCAAAATGTCTGCCATAGGATCGTCAATCTCGATCGCATTGCCTCGGTCGTCCTGTCCCTTCAGGTAGCGGAACCAAGCAGCAATTGTCAGACTCATATAGTCGATCGCCCCATCCTGTTGTAGTGCGTCACGCAACGAACCCAGAATGAATTTTGGCATTTTAGCAGCACTATTGAGGCATAGGCGCGGCAATCGATCTTGAATCTTGGGATTGGCAAATCGTTGAATTAAAGTCTGTTTGTAATCGTCTAAATCGATTCCCGGTACGGGTTGAAGCGTGGGCGTAACTTCTGCCATCAAGCGATCGACGGCTTGCCGGATCGCTGGGTCTGCCATTACCTCATGCACGTAGGTATAGCCTGCTAAAGTGCCGAGATAGCCTATGAGTAGGTGACTGGCGTTGAGTAACCGAATTTTCATCATTTCATAAGGATGAACGTCATCGGTCATTTGTACGCCCACAGATTCTAAATCCGGTCTACCCGCACAAAAGTTATCCTCAACCACCCACTGAAGAAATGGTTCTGCTACCACTGGAAAGGCATCATCAATCTTAAATTGCTCCGCCACCATTTTGAGATCGGCTGCTGTTGTTGCGGGAGTAATGCGATCGACCATGCAGTTAGGAAAGGTGACGCGATCGCGAATCCAATTTCCTAACTCGGGATTTTGCATTTGAGCAAAAGCAGTTAACATTTTACGGGCAATATTGCCATTACCCTGTAGGTTGTCGCAGGATAACACCGTAAATGGTGGCAATCCTTGTTGGTGGCGCTTATCGAGTGCTGCTGTCAAAAAGCCGTAAACCCCGATTGGTTCGTGTGGATGTTGCAGATCGTGCTGAATTGTTGGATGGTTAGCATCAAATTCGCCGCTACCTTCAATGTAGTAGTAACCTGCCTCCGTAATCGTCAGCGTCACAATTCGACAGTGAGGATCTGCCAGTGCGTCAATAACGCGGGCGCGGTTATCTGGGGCAAAGAGATAGCGTGTAATCGAGCCAATAACACGCGCCCAATCGCCTTCAGTCGAGCGTTCCACCAAAGTATACAAACAATCCTGAGAATGCAGAGCATCGCGCATCCGGCGATCGAATTCCAGCAGTCCTACCCCACAGATCCCCCATTCGCGATCGCGAGTTTGCTGCAAATAGTTGTCAAGATATAACGCCTGATGCGCTCGATGGAATCCACCTACGCCAATATGGACAATGCCATTGATTATTTGGTGGCGATCGTAATTGGGAACGCGGATGTTGTTTGACAAACGAGATAAGGAAGCTTCATTCAGCTTAATTGTTGAGCCTGTGCTGATATTGCTGTTCATGGAATTCATGAGAAGTTAAATGGTGGCGACGGACTTTAGGAATGGCTTCACCTTGCTGGTTAAATAAATGACAGAGATCTCCATTTATTTGAAGCGGTGCGAGATCGTGCATCCGGCTGGGATTATCTCCGTCTGTTTGCACAATTAAGGTGTCGCCACCCGCAATCTTGACGTAGAGAAAAGTTTCTCCACCCAATCGTTCTACAACAAGCACTTCACCGTTGAGCGTAGCGTTATGGCGATCGAGTCGCAAATGTTCGGGACGAATCCCCAGCGTGGCGCGATCGCCCACCGACAATCCAGGCTGAACCGGAATTGTGACTGTTGCGTCACCAGGCAGTGCAACTGTCGTACTAGAAGCATTGACAGCTGCCACCGTAACTGAGAGAAAATTCATTTTGGGCGAACCGATAAACCCAGCCACGAATAAATTGCGGGGATGGTGGTACAGTTCCAACGGCGATCCGACTTGCTCGATAATGCCACCCTGCAACACCACAATCTTGTCAGCTAGCGTCATCGCCTCCACTTGATCGTGCGTCACGTAAATCATCGTGGCTTGCAAAGTATCATGTAGGCTAGCAAGTTCGATCCGCATCTGTACGCGCAAAGCTGCATCCAAGTTTGACAGCGGCTCGTCGAACAAAAAGACTTTAGGTTTGCGCACTAAAGCCCGACCGATCGCTACCCGTTGGCGTTGTCCTCCTGAGAGTTCTCTAGGCTTCCGATTTAATAGCGGTTCTAATTGCAAGATACGGGCAACTTCTTTCGCTCTTTCAAGACGCTGAGCCTTGGGAACACCCGCTAGGCGCAGACTAAACGCCATATTCTCTGCTACCGTCATGTGGGGATACAAGGCATAGGTTTGAAACACCATTGCCAACCCGCGCTTATCTGGTGGCACGTCATTCACTCTCACGCCATCAATGAGTAAATCGCCAGATGTGATTTCTTCCAGTCCCGCGATCGCCCGTAACAAAGTTGATTTGCCACAACCAGAAGGACCGACAAAGACAACAAATTCGCGATCGCCGATATCAAGATCGATACCTTTAATCACCTCAGTATCGGCATACCGTTTATGGATGTTTCTTAATGTGAGTGTTGACATAATTTTGGTAATTGGTAATTGTTATAGTGGCTAGTGGCTGGTGGCTAGTGGAACCAGCAGTAAATAGGGTGTGGGGGAGCCGGTGCGGTGCGGGGGGTTCCCTCGTTGTAGCAACTGGCGTTGTGGGGTGTAGGGAATTTTGAATGCGTGAATTTTGAATTGCTCCCTTGTCCCCCTTGTCCCCCTTGTCCCCTACTTCACTGCTCCAAACGTCAACCCCCGTACCAGTTGCCGTTGACTGAGCCAGCCGAAGATTAGGATGGGTGCGATCGCCAATGTTGATGCGGCGGAGAGTTTTGCCCAGAATAGCCCTTGGGGACTGGAAAATGAGGCAATAAATGCTGTGAGTGGTGCTGCATCTGCTGTCGTCAGGTTTAAGCTCCAGAAGGCTTCGTTCCATGACAAAATAATTGAGAGCAGTGCAGTGGAAGCAATTCCAGGTAATGCTAGGGGTAGCAAGACGTGGATCAGTTCTTGGCGAGTATTTGCCCCATCCATGCGATCGGCTTCGAGAATATCTTTGGGAACTTCTTTGAAGAAGCTGTAGATCATCCAGACAACGATCGGCAAGTTAATCAGGGTATAAATAATAATCAAACCGATGCGGGTATCTAGCAATCCCAAGTTGCGACACAGAATGTAGATCGGCACTAATACGCCAACGGGTGGCAGCATTTTAGTAGACAGCATCCACAGTAAGGTTCCTTTGGTGCGCTTGGTGGGGAAGAATGCCATTGCATAGGCAGCAGGTACGGCAAGCAGCAGCGCGAGTATTGTCGATCCAAGCGAAACTACTAGGCTATTAAACGCATAATTGAAATAATCTGCCCGATCTTGGATGGCAACATAATTTTCCAATGTGGGCTGGAAAAACAATTGCGGTGGAGTAGAAACAGCTGCCACTTCGGTTTTGAAGCTGGTAATAAACATCCAGAAGATCGGGAAAAACAAGATGGCAGCGGCGAGCCATCCTAGCAATGTCCACAGCCAGAGGCGAGAATTTTTACGTGCCACGATCAGGTCTCCAAATTACGAGCAACGCTACGCATTAAAAAGATCGCTACGATGTTGGCAAGGATGACGGCGATTAATCCACCCGCTGAAGCACCGCCAACATCAAATTCCAGCAAAGCTTTCAGGAAAATATAATAGGCAAGGTTAGTAGTTGCCAGTCCAGGTCCACCACCAGTAGTCACGAAGATTTCGGCAAAGATTGTCAGGAAGAAAATCGTCTCGATCGCAGCGACTACGGCAATCGCACGACTCAAATGCGGTAGCATGACAAAACGAAATAAGGCGATCGCATTTGCTCCATCCATCCGCGCCGCCTCTAGTTGTTCGCGGTCTAAAGACTGAATGGCAGTTAATAAAATTAGCAGTGCAAAGGGCAGCCATTCCCAGGAAACAATCATGATAATTGCCAGCAGGGGAAAATCGGCAAACCAATCGATCGCCCCTAAGCCCAATCCTCTTGTAATTTGAGCAAACAGTCCGTTAACTGGATGCATCAGCATATTTTTCCAAATCAGGGCGCTGACTGTAGGCATGACGAAGAATGGAGAAATCGCCAATACCCGCGCAATCCCGCGACCAGGAAAGTCTTGGTCAAATAAGATTGCGAGTAACGTGCCTAGCGCGATCGTAATTGCTAACACGGAGGCGACCAAAATTAGAGTGGTGGCGATCGCCGTCCATAATGCCGGATCGGTGAGAATAAAGGTAAAGTTTTCAATTCCAATGAATCTGCGGGCATCTGGATTCAGCAGGTTATACCGCTGAAAGGAAAACCATAAGGTCATCGCCAGAGGCACAATCATCCATAGCAACAGCACAACGACCGAAGGCGCAACTAAAGGTAAGGTCGATGTCTGTCGCCTAGAACGCTTGGCGGGTGGTGGCGTTGCCTGTTGAGGCTTTACAGCTAATGAGGAAGACATAAGTAAGTCAAAAGTTAAAAGTCAAAAGTTAAAAATTGTAGGGGCGGGCTCACCCGAAATACTGGTCAGAATCAAATACGATTGGTGAACCCGCCCCTACGACTCACTGGTCAATATATCCGGTGTGTTTCATGAAACGTTCGGTTGCACTCTGCGATTGTTGCAATGCTCGATCTACCGAAATGTTGTTGGTCAGTGCGGCGGCGATGGTTTGCCCAACAGAAGCGCCGATCGCTTGAAATTCTGGAATGTCTACATATTGAACTCCCTTGTAAGGAGTTGGTTCGGCGGCGGGATGGGTAATATCGGCAGATTGGATTGAGTTCAAGACAATCTGAGCAAACGGTGCGGCTTTTTGATAGTTGGGGTTGTTGTAGGTGGAAGTCCTCGTCCCTGGTGGAACAGCAACCCAGCCGTTTTTGTTTGCAACCAATTGGATGTATTCCTTGGATGTTGCCCAGGCGATGAACTTTTGCGCCTCTGCGGGAGATTTTGAGGTTTGAGGAATTGCTAACGCCCAAGCCCATAGCCAGTTAGAGCCGTTAGGATATTCTTCGATTGGCGCACGGGCAAAGCCAACGCGATCGGTGACTTGAGATTCTTTCGGATTGGATAACAGCCCCGCTGCAACGGTTGCATCTACCCACATGCCGCATTTACCCGTCGAGAATAACGCGAGATTCTCGTTGAATCCATTGGAACTGGCTCCTGGGGGTCCATATTTTTGTAGCAGTTGGACATAAAATCCTACTGCCTCTTTCCAGGCTGGAGTATCGAGCTGAGGTTGCCACTTCATGTCAAACCATCTTCCGCCGGAAGTGTTGACCAACGTAGACAGAAATGCCATGTTTTCCCCCCAGCCAGGTTTTCCTCGCAGGCAAACGCCATATACCCCGTTTGCCGGATCGTGAACTTTGCTCGCCCATTGTGCGATCTGAGCGTATGTTGGTTGTTCGGGAACGTTAATCTTTGCTTTGGCAAACAAATCTTTGCGGTAGTAAAGCATTGAACTTTCTCCATAGAACGGCAGCGCGTAGAGCGTGCCGTCGTTGGAAAGTCCTTCTTTGATGGGTTTTAGCAGATCGTTTACGTCATAGCTAGCAGGTAGGCTATTCAATGGTGTTAGCCAACCTCGTCTCGCCCATATCGGGGTTTCATAAGAACCGATTGTCAAGACATCAAATTGTCCTCCCTGGCTGGCAACATCCGTAGTCGTGCGTTGGCGCAACACGTTTTCTTCCAGCACCACCCACCTGAGTTCGATATTGGGGTTTTCTTGTTCAAACTGGCGAGAAAGCGCCTGCATGACAACCATGTCACCGTTGTTAACGGTGGCGATCGTCAATCTAGTTTTCTCGGCGGCTGATGAAGACGAACAAGCGTGTAGCAGTTGCACCAGCACCAACCCAGCTACGAATGCAACCAGTACTTTAGCGAAGCGGGGGATACGCACCGCATAACTCCTTTGATGTTAAAAAATTAAATGAAATTTTGATTTTATGCTCTTACGTCGGGCAAAAGCTCAATAATAGAGATCGTACTCGGCTCGATTTAAAAAATGAGAAGTCAATGAGTATTTGCAATAATTCTTCAACAATAGGTAGAACCAATGACAGCAAGAGCCACCTATGACTTTGGGGGTAAGACCATCCTAATTACAGGCGGTGCAGGAGACATTGGCAAAGCGACCGCACATCGTTTTGCTGCTAATGGTGCAGGTGTGGCACTTTTGGATTTAAACGAAACCAAAATGCTAGATGTAGCGCGAAAACTAGCAGAGTACAACGTTCCAGTCGCCACATTTGGCTGTGATGTCACAAACCCTGAAAATGTTGCTAAAGCTTTTGCCGGGGCTGTAGAGCAGTTGGGACGGATCGACTATGTTTTTAATAATGCAGGCTATCAAGGTTTGTTTGCCAAGACTGACGAGTATCCAGAAGATGACTTTCAAAAAGTCATTGACATCAACGTTGTCGGCGTTTTTCACGTTCTCAAGGCTGCCGCACGACATATGCGCGAATCTGGTGGCGGGGCAATTGTGAATATGGCAAGTTATGCGGGGGTAGTAGGTCCACCGAACATGTCGGCTTATGCTGCTTCTAAGTTTGCGGTCATCGGCATGACTCAGACAGCAGCAAAGGATCTCGCTCCTTATGGTATTAGAGTCAATGCACTCTCTCCAGCGTTAATCGGTCCTGGCATGATGTGGACGCGACAAACAGAATTACAGGCATCTGTAGGATCTCAATACTTTGATTCCGATCCCAAAGTCGTCGAGCAGCAAATGATCGATTCAGTACCAATGCGCCGTTTGGGAAGCTTAGAAGAGGTTGCTAATGGTGTGGAGTTTCTCATGAGTGAAGAAGCCAGCTATATTACTGGGTTTAACTTGGAGATTACGGGTGGACAGTAGGGGGACAAGGGGGACAAGGGGGACAAGGGGGACTAGGAGCAACCGTCAACTGTCTTTCACGCAGTGAAGCGGAGCGCATCTACTGTCAACTAACAAGCAATTACCCATTACCCATTACCACTTTTAATAATTTGTAAAGAACTGAGCAAAATGTCTTGCTTTGAGCATATGCTCAAAAGTACAATCTTCCTTTTGAGAGATATACAAATCCTGAAGGTAGGATATGGGAGAAACTGGTTCGGAGCGGCGCGATCGCAAGTTAGATCTGGCAGCTCATGCGGCTTGGCTCTATTACATAGCTGGAAATACGCAAGAAGAAATTGCAGCAAAGCTCAGCGTGTCTCGGCAAGCAGCACAACGCCTCATTGCGCTGGCAGTGAGTGAAAAGCTGATCAAATTTCGGCTCGATCATCCTTTGAGTGAATGTATTGCTCTGGCTGAAGCGTTACGCGACAAATTCGATTTATCGCTTTGCGAAGTCGTACCGAGTGACGTGGGAAGTGGCGACACATTCAACGGTATCGGCGTGCGTGCTGCTAGCTGTTTAGAAACGTATCTTATTGCAAAAACGCCTACAGTATTGGCATTTACTTCAGGGCGAACATTGCGATCGATGGTGGAGCAGATCCCGTCAATGGAGCGACCGCAGCATAAAATTGTTTCTACTATTGGTAATATGTCTCATTACGGGCGGGCAGGTCATCATGAAGTCGTGATGCATTTATCAGAGCGGGTTGGTTCGCAAGCGTATCCCGTACCGACTCCGGTTGTAGCGACTAGTGTTGAAGAACGGGAACTGTTGCAAACGCAGCGATCGTTCATTGCCGTCAAAACTCTTGCCGAGCAAGCTAAGGCAACGTTTGTCGGTATCGGTCAGATTGTTTGGAATGCCCCATTACATCAAAATGGCTTTATTAACGATGACGAGATAGCTGAATTAGTCGAACTGGGTGCAGTGGGGGAGATTGCAGGCTGGGCGTACGATCGCCACGGAGTTTTGCTGCAACAGGGAACGAATAGCCGTGTCGCCAGCGTACCGTTGGAACAACCAGTACAAAGGCTCGTTATTGGTGTAGCAGGTGGCGTGAAAAAAGCAGAAGCCATTTTAGCTGCTTTACGCGGCAAGCTAATTACAGGGTTAATTATCGATGAAGCAGCTGCTCAAACAATTCTTGCCAAAATTTGAATTGGTGAATAAAAAAGCGATCGCCCTCATAATTTAAACAGAACGCGATCGCCCAATCACCAACTACCAACTACCAATTAGATATCCCGTTCGCTCAATTCGCGAGTCATGTGATCGAACGGTTCATCGATAAAAGCTGTATTTTCTGCGCCAGCTGCTACTGCTTGTGCCTTCACAATATCCTTCATCATTTGGATACCGCGCACTGTAGGACCAATTGGTACACCCAGAGAATTATAAGTCTCCCGCAAGCCTTGTAGTACGCGCTCGTCTAACACATCCATGTTGCCAGCTACCAGCGCGTAAGTCGCATAACGGAGGTAATAGTCCATATCTCTCAGACAAGCGGCATAGCGCCGCGTCGTATAGGCATTACCACCAGGACGAATCAATTCTGGTTGTTCGGCAAATAATTGCGAACCAGCCTGCTTGACAATTGACGCAGCATTTGAGTTGACTGTTGCAGCTGCTTGAACCCGTGCCGTTCCGGTGTCAAAGTAGGACTTGAGCCGTTCTAATGCAGTGCGATCGAAGTACCGTCCTGCCACGTCGTAAGTCCCAATTAAGCTTGTTATTGCATCCCGCATTTGATTGCTCTCCGAATTTTTCCTATCTGTGGTTTGATATTGTTGAGCTAAGGAATTGCACTTGTTAACGACTGACCGTGCCACCTCAAGCTTGAAAGCCTACAAGCAAACCATTGCTCTTTAAGGATTTTAAGCTAAATTTGACCCCGATGAGAAACCATCCATGCGTCCCAATTAATACAGCTTGTTAAGGAATAACTAATATAAGCCTCCAGGCAGACGTTTTGTCATTTAAACTACAAAATTGCCTTCACTCTCTTTCTAGGATGATTCAAATGTGGCAAGATCTGGCTTCCAGTAAACCACATCGTGGCAGCAAGCTAAGAGCGCAGTAGTTCCATTCAGTCATTGGCAGATTAAGGAGTCACCATGCCCGAAACCGCACAAGAAGTCTTGAAGATGATTCAAGATCAGAACATTCAAGTCATCGATCTAAAATTCATTGACACGCCTGGAATTTGGCAGCATTTGACGGTATACCAAAACCAAATTGAAGAAAGTAGCTTCACCGACGGCGTAGCCTTCGATGGTTCTAGTATTCGCGGTTGGAAAGCCATTAATGAATCAGATATGGCAATGGTTCCCGATCCAAAAACCGCTTGGATCGATCCATTTATGGCAGAACCGACTCTAAGCCTAATCTGTAGCATTATTGAACCTCGTACGGGAGAGCCTTACGCTCGCGATCCTCGCTCTATTGCTCAAAAAGCCCTAGACTATCTAATCTCCACAGGCATCGGTGACACAGCCTTTTTTGGTCCAGAAGCCGAGTTTTTCATTTTTGATGATGTCCGCTTCGACCAAAATCAGCACGAAGGATACTACCACGTAGATTCCATTGAAGGGCGTTGGAATACAGGTAGAAAAGAAGAGGGTGGCAACCTGGGTTACAAACCCCGCTACAAAGAGGGATATTTCCCAGTTGCGCCAACAGATACATCTCAGGATATGCGGACTGAGATGTTACTGACGATGGCTAAGTGTGGCGTGCCAATCGAAAAGCACCACCATGAAGTTGCAAGCGGTGGACAGTGCGAACTTGGTATTCGCTTCGATACTATGATTAGGTCGGCTGACAATTTGATGATTTATAAGTACGTCATCAAAAATGTTGCCAGAAAGTATGGCAAAACTATCACCTTTATGCCAAAGCCAGTGTTTAACGACAATGGCTCGGGGATGCACACCCACCAATCAATTTGGAAAGACGGGCAGCCTTTGTTTGCAGGCGATAAATATGCTGGTTTAAGTGAAATGGGGCTGCATTACATTGGTGGTATTCTCAAGCACGCTCCTGCACTTTTAGCTTTAACCAATCCCACAACTAATTCTTACAAGCGCTTAGTCCCTGGATTTGAAGCGCCTGTAAACCTTGCCTATTCTCAAGGTAACCGCTCTGCTTCCATCCGCATTCCGCTATCTGGACCCAATCCTAAAGCTAAGCGGTTAGAGTTTCGTTGTCCAGATGCAACGGCTAACCCCTATCTAGCCTTTGCTGCTATGCTTTGCGCTGGACTAGACGGGATTAAGAATCAGATCGACCCTGGCGAACCCTTAGACGTGGATATCTACGACTTGTCTCCAGAAGAGTTAAGCAAGATTCCTTCCACTCCAGGCTCGTTAGAAGACGCTCTAGAAGCATTGGAAAAAGATCATGAATTCTTGACGACAACTGGGGTATTCACGGAAGATTTCCTCCAAACCTGGATTGCTTACAAGCTTGATAACGAAGTTAACCCGATGCGGTTACGTCCCCATCCTTATGAATTTGCCCTCTACTACGATTGTTAGGTAGAGACGTAACATGTAACGTCCGTACATTGTCAGAATAAATTCTTTGCCACCGCGATCGCATCGCAGGTGGCTTTTTTCATGCGGTAAATATGTTATCGCGGGTTTGCTGGGATATTTGGTTGGATCTCAAAGATTGTTGGTGAACCCGCCCCTACATTGTCTCCCTTGTCCAAAAATTTTTCACCAAAAATCTACATACCTATCGAAAGATTTAGGAATTTTTCGTAACACTTATTTACAATAAATTAAAGATTAGGTAAAGACCGACTCAAAACCGATTCCAGCAACTACCTATGGCTGATACTTTAACAAAACTGACATATCAAACTTTTCAGCAGAGCAAAAATTACTTCGGACTGGCTCACAAGATGCTCAGCACGCGGGTGATGAGCCTCGTTTCGCCGAGCGATCGCAAGTCTAAGCCTTTGCCTCTAGACCTGCTACAGAAAATTCACCAGCGTTACGAACGTCTGTTGGAAGTAGACTGGCAAGATGCCGAGGCAGGAGTCTATCCTCACAATATCCTGTTCGATAACCCTTGGGATGAGTTTTTCCTCTACTATCCGGCTGTATGGTTCGATTTGCCGCAAATTTGGGAAAGAGCCAAACAAAAAAATTACCAAGATTTCGACTCGAATTTAGATATTGCTGGCTATCCCAGCTACTACCTGCAAAATTTCCACCATCAAACGGGTGGCTATTTAAGCGATTTGTCAGCCAATCTCTACGATTTACAAGTGGAAATCTTATTTGGCGGCTCGGCTGATGCCATGCGGCGGCGGATTCTCGTACCCTTAAAGCAAGGATTGAGTGCTTTTGACGATGTACCCGCTAGCCAATTTAAGGTTCTCGATATTGCTTGCGGTACTGGTCGTACCTTAAAAATGATTCGCGTCGCTTTACCCAAAGCATCGCTATTCGGTACAGATTTATCCCCAGCCTATTTGCGCAAAGCCAATCAGATGTTGTCTCAAATTTCTGGGGAACTACCGCAACTGCTGCAAGCTAATGCTGAAGAGTTGCCATATATGGATAACTACTTCCACGCTACGACCAGCGTATTCTTATTCCACGAACTACCAGCAGTCGCACGGCAGCGAGTTATCGAAGAAGCTTTCCGAGTTACTAAACCAGGTGGTAAATTTATCATCTGCGACTCGATTCAGATGAGCGATTCCCCAGAAATGGAGCCAGCCATGACAGGCTTCTACGAAACCTTTCACGAGCCATACTACAGACATTACATGACAGATGACTTAGTAGAGCGTTTAGAAAAGGTAGGTTTTGAGAATGTCACTACTGAAGTCCAATACATGAGTAAGGTATTGGTAGCATGTAAGCCAGTGTAGCAACTGCGAGTGTAAAAATTGCGATCGAAGGCGGTGGCATCGTCACCGCCTTTGAATGACGGGAGAAAGTTAAGATTTATTGCTAAAGACAGGCAATTACTATGCCTAAAAGCGATAAATTGGGTCTAGAAGACCTCAAAGCTGTTAGAAGGCATTTCTATGACGAGCGATCGACCCGATCCGGCAACGGTAGTAAGTGACTCTATGTCTAGCGAAGAAATCCTCGAAGAGTTAGTTGAAGGTACTGGTATTAACCATGTAGAGGTGATCGAAACTGTCATTGCAAGCTTGCAGCAAGATGAAAGTGCAATGGTCAGTCATACTCAGAATAGCTATTTATGGAAGTTTAAGTATGGTAGCGTTGAAGTCTTCGTGCAACTAACCGGACAAACCGATGAAGACACGTTCAAAGTTTGGTCGGCGGTATTAAAATTACCCACCAAAAATGATGCTGGTTTAATGCGACGGTTACTAGAAATGAACTGGTCTGATACCTTTGAAGCCAGTTTCGGTATCTTTGACGAGCAAGTTGTAGTTTTGTCTACCCGCACTGTAGCAGAACTTTCTGCTGGCGAAGTATCCCGCCTAATTACAGTCGTAGCTACAATCGCCGATGATAATGACGAAGCTTTACAACAAGAATTTGCTAATTGATGGTAATGGGTAATGGGTAGTTGGTAGTTAATAATGGGCAATGGGTAATGGGTAATGGATAGTTGTTCACTTGCTCCCTCAGCTCCCTCAGCTCTCTTCCCCGACTCCCGCATTTGGCGGTTAATTCCTCACCTAGAAGCACCAGGAACAGTCCAAATGGCGATCGATCGCTATCTGGTCGAGCAGCATCAGTTAGGTCTAATGCTTGCTACATTAAGGTTTTACACTTGGTCGCCGCCAGCAATTTCTCTTGGCTACCATCAACATCAGTATCCCGATCGCTGGCAAAATTTAATTTGGCATGGTAGGGCGCTCGATTTGGTACGCCGTCCAACGGGAGGTAGGGCAGTTTTACATCAAGGCGATTTAACCTATGCTGTGGTGATGTCAGGATTATCTGGAAGTCGCACTCAGGCATACCAACAAATTTGTGAATTTCTCATTCAGGGGTGGCGATCGCTCGGTATCCAGCTACACTATGGTACGGCTGGACGAGGGTACATTCATAACCCTAACTGCTTTGGTACGGCAACGGGAGCGGATCTCGTTTTGGAGGATGGGACAAAATTAATTGGTAGCGCTCAACTAAGGCGGGGTGGTGTTATCCTTCAACATGGTTCGATGCGGCTGGAACCAGATGAGGAGTTGTTTGCTCAAGTGTTTGGTAAAGATGTTTTTGCTCCAGTAAAACTACCTCTGAATCAACGAGGGGAAGATTTAATTCAAACAATCATAGATGCTTTAGTTACATCTGCCAAAAGTTATTTTCAAGCTGAATTTGTCGTACAACCGCTATCCGATCGAGAATGGGAAAAAGTATATTTGGATTGTGATTAAAGCTACCACAAAACGCCTTTTCTTCTCTGCTCCCTGCTCCCTACTCCCTGCTCCCTATTTTTTGTGAAAATTAAAGATATTGGCGAACAAGGTTTATTAAAGCGGTTGCAGCGTTTTTGTCCGGCAGAAATTATTGGTGACGATGCAGCCGTAATAACATCATCACCAGAACAATCTCTGGTAGTAACCACAGATATGCTAGTGGATGGGGTACATTTTAGCGATGCTACCACTAGTCCAGAAGATGTGGGGTGGCGATCGACTGCGGCTAACCTTTCTGACTTAGCTGCAATGGGGGCTAGACCGCTCGGAATTACCGTTGCCTTGGGATTACCTGGTGAGGTTCCTGTTGAGTGGGTAGAACGCCTCTACAAAGGCATGGATGAATGTTTGAAACTACATCAGACTCCGATTGTAGGGGGAGATGTCTGTCGTTCTCCAGTTATTACAGTTTCGATTACAGCTTTTGGCGAAGTAGAGCCAAACCAGACGATTTATCGCAATACAGCGCAAGTTGGAGATGCGATCGCCATCACAGGCTTTCATGGTGCTTCTCATGCTGGTTTAGAATTGCTCATACATCCAGAAATCGGGCAAAATTTGAGCGATCGCGATCGCGCCTTTCTCATCCGATCGCACCAACGCCCCAAACCCCGCTTAGACGTTTTACCTATTTTGCAAGAAATTTTAGCAGGAGATGTAGGGAAGGCAAAGAGAGCATTTAATTCGGAATTCGGAATTCCGAATTCCGAATTCCCCATTTCTGGCATGGACAGCAGCGATGGTTTAGCCGATGCGATCGCCCAAATTTGCCAAATGAGCGGTGTTGGTGCGAGAATCGATCGCGATCGAATTCCGATTCCTCCAGCTTTGTCTAATTTAGTTACCGCAGAACAGGCTGTAGAATGGGCTTTGTATGGCGGCGAAGATTTTGAGTTAGTTCTGTGTCTACCTCAACAACCAGCTGAAGCCCTGATCGAACATTTGGGTGAAGGAGCGGCAATTATTGGCGAAATCACTGCAGAATTGGCGATCGTACTAGGCGATCGCACCAACAAAAACCCCGCTCGCATTTTAAATCGCGATCGGGGGTTTCAACATTTTTAATCGTCATTGGTCAATTGTCATCTGTCATTTGCTTTTAACTAATGACTAATGACAAATTCCTATTTCCAATCTCTAGCAACTAACTCAGCTAGATCTAATACCCGTTGGCTGTAGCCCCATTCGTTGTCATACCACGCCATGACTTTAATTAAGTCGTTGCCCATAACAAGCGTCAAGCTAGCATCAACGATGGAAGAAGCATCGTGACCTTGGTAATCCGAGGATACTAGAGGTAGATCGCTATATTCTAGAATACCCTTGAGGGAGCCTTCAGCAGCTTCCTTCAACGTGGAATTGACTTCTTCAGCAAAGGTTGGCTTTTCAACCTGAGCAACCAAGTCTACCATCGAGACGTTAGGAGTAGGAACGCGCAAAGCAACACCGTTCAGCTTACCTTTCAAATCTGGTAGTACCAAAGCCACTGCTTTGGCAGCACCAGTAGATGTAGGAACGATGTTCATAGCTGCGGCTCTTGCCCGTCTGACATCGCGGTGGCTGGCATCGAGTAATCTTTGATCCCCAGTGTAGCTGTGGGTGGTGGTCATCGTGCCTTTGATGATGCCGAATTTTTCGTGCAGCACTTTGACGATGGGCGCTAAGCAGTTCGTGGTACAGCTAGCATTGCTGATGATTGTGTGCGTTTCGTGTGCGTATTCGTGATGGTTTACGCCATAGACAAACGTACCATCATCATTTTTACCTGGAGCCGTGATCAGCACCTTCTTTGCACCAGCGTTCAAGTGTTTGGTTGCCCCTTCCCGACTGGTGAATACGCCTGTCGATTCGATAATCAGATCGATATCCCAGTCTTTCCAAGGCAAGTTCTCTGGATTGCGATCGGAGGTGCATTTAACCGTCTTACCCTTGACGATAATCGAATTTTCATCTGCGCTGATGTCGATGCCTTTTAAAGTCCCCAACATGGTGTCATACTTCAGCAGATGAGCGTTGGTCTTCGGATCGGAAGTATCGTTGATCGCGACTATTTCGATATCGCTGCTGTCTCTCAGAAGCCAGCAACGCATGAAGTTACGTCCGATCCGCCCAAAACCATTGATTGCAACTCTAATCACAGCGTCTTGCCCTCTGGTGTAGTGAATTAAATACCTATTATTGACAATCGATCATATCGCAAAGGGCGCTCTATTCTAAACTAGCTTCAGTGACATTGACAGAAAAAGCACACAAATCATTGGGATCGTTATGTATATAACTGCCGATCGCCAATATAGATTCTCACTGCTTCAGGGACGAAGTAGCGGATCGAACGGCGATCGCGGCAGTATTGCCTGACTAAGCTTGCCGAAATCCCTACTAAAGGTAGACCGATAATTTGCCAGCGAATGTTTATAGATTCAGTGGCTAACTGTTGTGCTACCCGATCGCATAATACCTGAATTGGGGGACTTTCTGACTCACATAATGGACGCGGAGCGACTAACCACTCGCAAGCAGAGGCAATTTCTTGGCGATGATACCAACGGGGTAAGGTGAGAAACGTGTCTAACCCTAAAATCCAGTACCAGCGCCCATCAGGGTAATTTGCTTGCAGTGCCTGCAAAGTTTGGCTGGCATAGGTGGTTTTCATAAAAGTATCCGATGGCGGTGCGATTTCCCAATCACGACGATCTGCGATCGCCTGTCGTACCATTTCCCACCGATGCTGAAATGGTGTCGATTGCTTGTAGTGTGGGCGAGAATTGACTACCCAAATCACCTGTTCTAATTCAACTTGACTGCAAGCACTCTCAGCAACCAACAAGTGTCCCCAATGTACCGGATCGAAAGTACCGCCGAAAATGCCTAATTTGTCATTTGTCATTTGTCATTTGTCATTAGTTGTTGGTAATGGGTAATAGGTAATGGGTAATTGGTCATTTGCATTTTCAACACGCACCACTCTCTACTAATCACTGTTAACTGATAAGTGTTACCTGAAACACTCCTAAATGTTCTTCTCCTTGGCGTTCGGGAACTGAATTTGTGACGGGTTCGAGAGAGAGAATTTCAAAGTCTGGAGTAAAGTGGTTGCGGATCTCGGCTGGAGTGCTGCCGAAGGGTGGTCCACCTGGGCGAGAATGGGTGAAGAATAAACCGATGAGTCGTCCTTGAGGTTGTAATATTTCTCGGACTAATTTGACATAGGCTAGGCGCTGAGATGGGGCGATCGCGCAGAAGCAAGTATGTTCTAATACATAGTCAAAATAATGGGGAAATTCTGCTGATAATTCAAAGATATCTCGCTCTAAGAATTTTGCCGAACTACCTGCTGTTTGAGCTAAGGCTGTAGCTGAGGCGATCGCACTAGGAGCAAAGTCAATTCCAATGACATCAAATCCATACTGTGCAAATAGTAAGGCATCATAACCGCGACCGCAACCCAAGACCGCAACTTTACCAGGTTTTGGGGCTTGAGGAGAATTTAATAAACTGACAAATGGTGGTGCGGCTTGTCCGATATCCCAGTGCGTTGTTCCGACTTGATAGCGGTTTTCCCAATCTTTTGAATTTGTCATTGATGAGTGGTTGGTGGCTGGTGACTAGTGGCTAGATTCAATTCTAGTCACCAGCCACTAGTCACTGATAACTGTCAACTGTATTGTGAATACTGGTCTTGAGGATCTGTTTTTAGCATTCCAAACAGGAAGCCGAGAACAGCACCAAACAGAAAACCGCCTGCGTGCGCCCAATAAGCAATACCGCCGCTTTCCATGCCAATATTAGTTCGAGCTTCTAAACTGGCAACACCGTAGACGGCTTGTTGTAAAAACCAAAATCCCAGAAAATAAAAAGCAGGGATGCGGACGGCGGGAAAGAAAAATCCTAGTGGAATGAGAGTTAGGACTTCAGCCGTGGGATAGCGGAGGATATACGCACCCATCACTCCGGCGATCGCCCCACTTGCACCCAAGGAAGGAATACCGGAAGATTGAGAAAAGTACCATTGCGTCAGCGCTGCCAATACGCCGCAGGCAAGATAAAAAATTAGATATTTGACGTGTCCTAAACGATCCTCAACGTTGTTGCCAAAAATCCAGAGAAACAACATATTGCCTCCCAAATGCAGCAATCCTCCGTGGAGGAATTGGGAGGTGATGAGGGTAATCCACTCTGGTACGGGTTGATTTACAGTAATTCCGGCAAAACTAGCTGTTAACTCTCTAGGAACGACAGCAAATAGATGAAAAAAGCCATCTAATTGTTGCGATTGCAAATCTGCCTCGTAAATAAAGGCGAGAATATTAGCTGCAACCAGTCCATAAGTGACGTAGGGAACGATCTTCGTCGGAACGTTATCGCGGATGGGAACCATGACGCTTTTTAGCCAAAATTGATGAAACTAGCCACACAGTAGCGGATTTCACCAAGAATTGCTTCTAGCCTACAGGTAGATTATCAGTTATTAGGGAGCAGGGAGCAGGGAGCAGGGAGCAGGGGTAGAAAAATTACTTTTAACTTTTGACTTTCAACTTTTAACTTTTCTACGCTGCTTTTTGGGGTTGCATTGTCGCTTCTAAGGCTGCGAGTTCTGCTAGTTGTGACTCAATTTGATCGCGGACGATTTGGCGATAATCGACGAAGTGTTCTAAGTGGGCGCAGTTGATCAGATAGGACTCAAACACGCTAGGATTATGCCGCAACATCGAAAATAATTGCCGCCAAAATTGCCAGCGCGTATTTCGCTTAATTCCCTGTCGCCAACAGATAGTTAATATGGCGCGTATTTCAATCAAACCTGGCATCCGCAGCTTTTTCTTCAGAGATTTCGGTTTCATGACCCGGAAGTGGCGGTAAACTCTAGCTAAGTAGCGACTGGGTTCGTACAGTTCCCAGAAACATCTAACATACTCTTGAGCAATGTCCTCTACAGGACGGGTAGGAATAAAGTTGATCAGGGTTGTTTGGTGAATATTTGCTACTCCCCTACCTTCGAGTAAACGTCCTTCTTTTTGAAGGCGATGCCACAAAGCAGTATTTGGCAAGGCTTGCAGCATACTGAATAAAGCTTGAGGAATTGCAGTTGCTTCCACAAAATCGATAATGCGATCGCCTGCTCCAGGTTTTTCGCCATCAAAGCCCATAATAAAACCAGCCATCACTCTCAGTCCTACCCGATTGATTTTTTCCACTGATTCAATCAGAGAATTGCGAGTATTTTGGAATTTCTGTGTTAGTTCTAAGCTATCAGTATCTGGCGTTTCAATTCCTAGAAATACGGCGTTAAAGTTAGCCGCAATCATCAAATCTAAAAGTTCTTCGTCTTGGGCTAAATCTACCGATGCTTCGGTAGAAAAGCTAAAAGGATATCCTTTTTCTGCCATCCAAAAACCGAGTTCTTTTAATAACAGCTTGACGTTGCGTTTGTTGCCGATGAAATTGTCATCCACCATAAAAATCGATCGCCGCCAGCCTAAATCGTACAGAGTTTGCAATTCTGCCAATAATTGTTGCGGAGATTTAGTACGTGGTTTACGTCCGTACAACACGATAATGTCGCAGAATTCGCACTGGAAGGGACAGCCTCGCGAAAATTGCACTGACATATCAGCGTAGGCACTTAAATCTAGCAAGTCGTATCTGGGAACTGGTGTGGTGGTAACATCGGGCTTTTCACCATCAGAGCGGATAGTACCAGAAGTCTCGCCTCTTGCCAATGCTTCTACTAGCATCGGTAAGGTAATTTCACCCTCATCTAATACTAAAAAGTCTGCCCCAGCTGCCTTGGCTGCTTCCGGTACGGAGGTGACGTAGGGACCACCAACGGCGACTAATTTTCCATGTCGCTTTGCTTCTCTAATTAGATGCAGCATATCTGGTTTCTGGACGATCATCCCTGAGATGATGACCAAATCTGCCCATTCCCAGTCTGCTTTTGTTTCAGATCTCACGCTGCGGTCTACGAGGCGAAATTCCCACTCTTGGGGCAGAATTGCAGCCACTGTAATTAGTCCCAGTGGAGGCATTGCCACTTTACGACCAATTAGTTCGATCGCTTTATCAAAAGACCAAAATGATTTGGGAAAAAGAGGATATAGGAGTAAAACTCGCATTTAACACCACCCCTTGCAACATCAAATGGTTGCATTATTGTTCCGATTGTCTTTAAGTTGTTCTGTTGTAAAACTGCAAATAATTAGTTTTATTTTATTTACAGGCAGGTTCTAGTTGAGATCACTTTAGCAGCCTGTGTTACTTTGTTGAACCCAGTGATACTAAAAATTACGCAAATGTAAGGTGGAGTAGTTTCTGCACCGATCTGAGATCCCCCTAAATCTCCCTTAAGAAAGGGGGACTGAGATTTAAACTCCCCCCTTTTTAAGGGGGGTAGGGGAGGATCGGTTAGCTGACGCTAGCAGCCGTCTGTTCTGTCAGGTAGCTAGGGAGAGAACGACGCAGACGATCGCCATATAACTCTAAGGCATTACCTCCTAGCAATAACCCTAAGTGTTCGCGATCGTAGTCAGCTACTCCCGCCGCATCCTTAACGCAGTTTTCCAATACACCATCCCAGTGTCCGTAGTCTCCTGAGAAGCAAGTTAAGTGCTTGCCAATCTCACCCATTGCTACGGGTAAGTAGGCGGGTGCGGGGTCGTCGGATTCAAAGGAAGTAAAGATTTGTCCCCGTTCAAAATATTCCATCGGGTCGCGATGGCGCAGGTCATAATGCTCGTAAAGACTCGCATCATCGATCTTGGCAGGGTCGTGTTCGGCGTTCCACAACAGATCGAAGAGGTTCTTAGTCATGCTCATGATGTTAGCGCGATCGCGTCCTTTGCGTTCTTGCAGCATCAATTTCGTGACATCCATCATCGAAGGACGATAAGGATTTTTGGGATCGAAATCGCGGATGCGTTTTTCCCAATGTTCGTGGAAAGAATGGGCGAGATCCGGTAGCCAGCCACAACCGCCTTCTAAAAAGCCAACCCGCAACGTAGGAAACTGTTCAAATGCCCCATCAAATACCATCCGCGCCAAAGCGTGCTGCTGTTGGTTGCGTTGGACGAAGATGTGAGTCAGGACAAAAGTTTCCATGTAGTCAGAAATTCCGCCCATCATGTAAGAACCTGGACCACCGTGAATTCCCAGTGCAATATCTAAATCTACTGCTGCTTGTAGAATTGGTCTGAAGTCAGGATGGCTAATTGGCTTACAACTGCGGATATCGGGGAAAGCCTGGGGTGCTTTCGGGTGGGGAATGGGCATATTTGGGGCGACAGCAACACCAATCATTCCTAGTTCGTTGACGCAGCGACGCATTTCGGCGACAGCCGCATCGACATCTTGTAGAGGTATGACACCAATTGGTTTGAGACGATCGCCATATGGACGACAATCTTCGGCAATATAGTCGTTATAAGCTCGACACAGGGCGATCGCTAAGTCTTTATCTAAAATGCTAGAAAATGTCAGGTTGAACGTACCGAAAATTACGTGTACGTCTACCCCTTCCCGATCCATATCTTCGATCCGCAGGCGGTTGAATGTTGCGCCCAACGTTGTTGTCGGGTGTAAGTTACGAAATCCACCTTTCCCCATGCCTTGAGGCTGGGGAAACATCCGTGTTAGATCGTTTTTGCCTGTAGCAGGGTTAAAATCTACTACCCGCGCCCGCTGATCGCCCAGACTATCGATTACCATCCCCACGCGATCGCGATACTTTGGCTCTAGATAATCCCGCATGACTAAGGGATTTTCAAGCTTGTGGGCATCTGCATCGATAACTGGTAAACCTTGATACATGTATTTTCCTCGAATGTCTTAAGAGTGAGTAGTGAGTTGTTGTAGGGGGCGGGTTCACCCGAAATCTCTGTCAGTAGTAAAGCATCTTCGTAAACCCGCCCGTACAGAAATTTTTTATGCGTTTTTTTCCATTTCGCGATTTTTGCTTTGAAAATAACGCCAAAGCTGACGCAAGCCAAATAAATTCTCGAACGACCAAGAAATCGAAACGGGAATCATAATTCCGCTGCGGTACTTGACAAATGCAGGTTTATTCTTCTCAAAAAATGCATGTCCGCCGATCGCGAATACTTGTGTCAGTACCAGACAAACTAGCGTCCATCGCCAATCGTAGAACAGCAATACAACCGCCGATATCGCCAGTAAGACTGTTAAATGATGTAAAAATATGTTGATCGGGTTCTGATGACTTGCTACGAAATATGCTTTAGCTTCTTGGAAGTAACTCAACTTAACATTCCTCCAGGTACGCCGCACGCCAGCTTTAAAGCTGTATTGTAAAGATATTAACTATTCCTTTGCCGAGAATTTCTACTACTGTAATATTCTTCTAAGATTTCGTAGCTGGTTTAGCCAATTGCGTAGGTTTTTATACTCCTACACGTCTCGTCCTTACAATGCGTTCGGGTTCTTATTTCATAATTTTTGCAACTTAAAATTATGATGCATATAAGAGTTTTGCATCGCGCTTGTTTTGCCCCGTTAAGTATGACACAGAAGCAATAATTTAGCAGCGGCTACTAGAGACTAGCAGGCGCAAACTAATCCCTTGTATTAAACCTAATTTACCTACCTTTACCAAAGTGGTATTATGACACTTCAGAGATTGGCATTGGTAATTGGTAATTGGTAATTGGTAATCGGCTGCTGGCAAACGATCGATGACAACTGACAAATGACTACTAAAGCTTATATCCAATTTGGCGTAAAAACTTTTGTCGTGCTTGTACGTCCTCAGCGTTCTCTACACCTTTGGGAGAAAATCCGTCTACAACACCCAAGATTCCCCGTCCTTGTTGAGTTTCTGCTAGGATGACTTCTACTGGATTTGCTGTCGCGCAATGGATATTGCAGACTTCCTGGCATTGTTTGATTGCATTGAGGAAGTTAATCGGGTAGGCTTGTTTCATCAGAATCACGAAACTGTGTCCTGCCGCGATCTCCTGAGCGTTCTTAGTAGCAATATCTTGTAGTTCTTTGTCATTTCCGGCGATGCGGATTAAACAGGAACCAGAAGCCTCACAGAAAGCGATCCCAAATTTTGCTTGGGTAGAGATCCCGACGATTATCTCGTATAAGTCTTCCACAGTTTTAATAAAGTGACTGTGACCGATGATAATATTGCTACCTTCAGGAATTTCCATTGCTACAGATTTGAGTTCCATTTTTCCCTCCTCAAGATTGCCCGGTCGCAGTCAATTCCGAATACTTTATGATGACAAGTAGAGCGATAAATCAAGCAGTTAGTTTGTAGAAATCTCATCTCGATCTAGAATTTGAGTTTCTTTTCGTGTTTCCCAAAATAAGCGATCGCCCACTGGTAATTCTGGCATATTCTGCTGTCGCTCTATTCTATATGTTCGATAAATTTTACATACTCTATTAGCTCCAAATACGTTAGATGTATAAGCTACCTTGAGGCGAATATAATAGACATCCGAATAAGAAATTTGGCGAACGATTTCTTGCAGTTGAGCAGATTCGGCTGGAATATACAATCTTTGTTTGTAACCTCTGGTTTGACACCATTGAACCAAATCATCTTCTGGAGGAGGGGGGAAACCTTCTAATGGTTTGAGTCTAGCTAATTCTGCGTATTCGTAAGTAAACCATCTTTCGCGATCGAAATACCAGCGATCGCTCCGAGCCACACTCACGGTAATATGAACATCGTTAGCAGAAATTTTGTCACTTTCATTGAATAGACTACAGCTAGGAAAGATTCGATTTGGCAACCAGTTGAGTTCTGCTTTTAATTTAGGATAGTTAGCAGCCGCAAACGTTCTTCTTGAGTTCCAAAAATTTCCCCAAGTGGCGACGACTGCCAAAATAGAGATACATAGAGCAATATATTGAGTAGGAAATGTTTTCGTCCCCCACTTGATAGCAAACTCAATCATGGAAAAGTCAAAAGTTAAAAGTTAAAAGTCAAAACTATTGAACCTATAGTTGGGCAGGTTAGTTGAATGGACAAAAGTTTGCCGATCGATCTATCGTAAGGAAATAAAACGATCGCCTCTACTCAGATCTTCGCTTGCTGTCAATACTTCTTGTCTCGCCCAGCGATCTGCTGCTACGATGTCAGCTAAAGATGGAGTCGAACAATTATCAGATGCATGGCGATCGCAAACTAGCTCGATACAACGAGGAATATCTAAAAAGCGGATTTTCTCTTCTAAAAATAAGGCTACAGCTTGTTCGTTAGCTGCATTTAAAACTGCTGGCATCGAGCCACCCGCACGACCCGCACTATATGCTAATTGCATACAAGGATATTTATCATGGTCTGGGGCTTTAAAAGTTAAACTACCAATTTCTACGAGGTCTAATTGCTTCCAATCAGTATAAATTCTTTCTGGATATGACATGGCATATAGCAATGGTAAACGCATATCTGCCCAGCCTAACTGTGCTAATACAGAAGTATCTTGTAGTTCGATCAGAGAATGGATAATACTTTGCGGATGGATAACAATATCGATGCGATCGTAATCTAATCCGAATACGTAATGAGCTTCAATGACTTCCAATCCCTTATTCATCAACGTTGCTGAATCGATCGTAATTTTCCGTCCCATCGTCCAGTTAGGATGTTTTAAAGCATCGGCAACGGTGACATTTGCTAACTTTTCTATAGGTAAATCGCGGAAAGAACCCCCAGAAGCCGTGAGTAAAATTCGCCGCAAGCCACGTCCCGGTACGCCTTGAAGACACTGAAAAATCGCCGAGTGTTCCGAATCTGCGGGTAAAAGTTTAATTCCGTGTTTTTCTACTAATGGTAAGACAACAGGACCACCCGCAATCAAAGTTTCCTTGTTTGCTAGCGCAATATCTTTACCCGCCTCAATCGCCGCAATTGTGGGTAGCAAACCCGCACAGCCGACAATTCCCGTTACTACGCTTTCGGCATCGCCATAACGGGCAACTTCTACAATACCCTCTTCCCCTGCCAATAGAATCGGTTGTGGGTCGAGATCTGCGATCGCTTCTTTCAATTCTGCTAACTTATCTACATCGCAAATAGCAGCAATACTCGGCTTAAACTGCCGAATTTGCGCCGCCAGCATTGCCACGTTGCGTCCAGCCGCCAACCCGACAATCCGAAATTGGTCGGGGTGCTGTGCCACAATATCCAGAGTTTGAGTACCAATAGAGCCAGTCGATCCCAGGAGAGTAATTGCTTTCACGATTGTTTCAGAATTAGCAGCAATACCACTTTATCAGGGAGCAGGGAGCGGGGGGGAAGAGAGCTGAGGGAGTGAAGAGAGCTGAGGGAGCTGAGGGGGAGAATACCAACCGACAACCAATTATCAAATACCAACTACCCATTACCAATTTTTGTTTACATTGTTACCAAAAACTTTAATTTATATCAAGATTTGATGAATTTTTTTCAGAAAAGGGTCTATGCTCACAGATACAGGAGCAGCTAGACAAAATCTTTGCGAAATATAGGTGCGATCGCAGTTTGGGTGGGGAGTGGAGTTAACTTTGTCAAACTTCGCTAATGAGTCACTAGATTTAATTGCTCTTTAACAGCAGGAGATTTATATGACCCAAGAACACGCTGCCCGCTTTTTTAAAGCCGTCATGCATGATGAATCATTACAAGCTAGACTTAAGGCTACAACTGAACCAGAAGCTTTCATTCAGATTGCATCTGAGCGAGGATACAAATTCACAGTTGCAGAATTGGATGCTCAAATTAGCAAGCTAAGCCCTGAAGAATTTGCTGCGGTAATCAACCCAGGAATATCCCCGCGACGGCATATAACGCCAAGATAGTTTTCGCTTGTAGAGTCGTTACATGCAACGTCTCTTCCCGATCTACGATACTTCTACTGGAGTTGGCGCGATCGCATTTGGCTGTGTACGTTGGGCGATCGCCTCAATAAACCCTTTAAATAAAGGATGAGGCGTGCTAGGGCGAGATTGAAACTCTGGGTGAAATTGGCAGGCAATGAAAAATGGATGGCTGGGTAGTTCGATAATTTCTACCAAGCGTCCATCAGGGGAAGTGCCACTAATGACGTATCCCGACTCCAAAAATAGGTTGCGGTAGGCGTTGTTAAATTCGTAGCGATGGCGATGGCGTTCGTAAATTAGGGGCTTTTGATACAGTCTGTGCGCTAGGGTGTTGGGTGTGAGACTGCAAGGATATAACCCTAGCCGCATAGTTCCACCCAAATCGACCACATCTTGCTGTTCTGGCAAAAGATTTATTACGGGATATTGACAATTAGGGGCAAACTCTGCACTATTAGCATCTTCCAAACGTGCAACATGACGCGCCCATTCAATCACAGAACATTGCATTCCCAAACATAAACCCAGAAAAGGAATTTGATGTTCGCGGGCGTATTCTACTGCGGCGATTTTACCATCTACACCGCGCACGCCGAAGCCTCCAGGGACGACGATCCCATGAACGCCCTGTAGTAAAGCGTCTGCCCCTTCTATTTCTAAATCTTCCGAGTTGATCCAACGCAGGTGTAATTCGCCATTTGTCGCGATCGCTGCATGGCGCAAAGCTTCTACTACCGATAGATAAGCATCGTTTAAACGCACGTACTTACCAACAATTGCAACTTCAACTTGGTGAGTGGGGTTGGCTTGTCGTTGTACTATAGTTTGCCATTGCGAGAGATCGGGCTGGCGTTGTCCGAGTTGCAGCAATTCTATGGTTTGCTGTGCCAGCCCTTCTATTTCTAAAGTTAAAGGGACTTCATAGATACTGCTGGCATCTTGACAGCTAATGACGCATTCCACAGATACGTCACAAAATTCAGCCATTTTTGCTTTTAGACCGTCGGGTAGGGGGCGATCGCTGCGACAGACTAAAATATCTGGTTGAATCCCGATCGACCGCAACTCCTTAACAGAATGTTGTGTCGGTTTGGTTTTCATTTCCCCCGCCGAAGGAATCCAGGGAACGAGGGTAACGTGCATATACAAGACGTTTTGTCGCCCTACATCCTTACGAAACTGCCGAATTGCTTCGAGAAATGGTAGCGATTCGATGTCTCCCACCGTACCGCCAATTTCGGTAATGACGACATCGGGATTCGTATTTTTGGCAACGCGCTGAATCCTTTCTTTAATTTCATTCGTAATATGGGGAATGACTTGTACCGTTCCCCCCATATAATCGCCACGCCGTTCTTTATTAATTACTGCCTGATAAATTGAACCAGTCGTGACGCTATTGAGGCGCGACATGGAAGTATCAGTAAAGCGTTCGTAGTGTCCTAAGTCTAAATCTGTTTCCGCGCCATCTTCGGTGACAAAAACCTCCCCGTGTTGAAAGGGACTCATTGTACCTGGATCGACATTAATATAGGGGTCGAGTTTGAGAATAGAAACTGAATAATCTCGCGATTTGAGCAGCCGTCCCAAGCTTGCCGCTACAATACCCTTACCAATGCTGGAGACTACGCCACCAGTCACAAACACAAATTTAGTCATAGTAGTTTTTCTTAATCTTGGGCAACTTTCAGCCATTCACCCCGATAATTGTGACATATTCTTGAGGGGGAAGGGAGAAGTTAAAAGTCAAAAGTTGAAAGTCAAAATCCCCGACTCCCCACTCCTGTACGGGCGGGTTTATTAAGCATACTTATTAGATAACAGGTATTCTAGGTAAACCCGCCCCTACGATACCCTATTCTCCTATTTTGGCGTGAAAAAACTTTTCGGATTATTCTTGCTCGGAACTATCTTTGTCCTGCTTATGGTACGTCCAGTTGGGGCAGAACAGCAACTATCAGTAGTGTATCCCCCTGCTAACCACCAAACAGTAGCCGATCGCATCTTTTTGGTAGGAACAGCGCCGCCAACGGGTAAAGTTTTGGTTAACGGTAAACCGATAGAACGCAGTCGCGCCGGACATTTTGCCCCTAGTTTTCCCTTGCGAGTCGGGGAGAATACTTTTATATTGCAATATCAAGATCGACAGGTGCAACTAAAGGTACAGCGACAAGATACAACTCCCGCGCCACCTGTAGGCTTGGCTTTTGGTAAAGATTCCTTGACTCCTAATGTCGATATTGCCAGAATGCCAGGGGAACTTGTTTGTTTTAGCGCGATCGCACCTCCTCAATCTGTAGTTTCCGTGCAATTGGGCAAAGATAACATTCGCCTTCTCCCCCAACTACAGCAAGCACAACTACCAGCTAACTCCGCACTTTTAACCGGACGAAATCAGCCAACTCGACAATTAACGTCTGGGCAATACCAAGGTTGTACAACTCTGCCAGAACTAGGAAATCTGGTAGATGGCAATAATACTATTACTAGCGGTTTCACTCCTAGTACTGGAATTCAACCACAGTTTCAACTAACATTAAACAGTCAAACCGTGACTCAACCAAGTCCAGGTAAAGTTACAATCCTCTCACCTGCAAATTTAGAAGTCGTCGAAGTCACAGCAAATGAAGGGGTAGCGCGAACTGGTGCGAGTACCGATTACTCTCGCCTCACACCTTTACCCAAGGGTACGCAGGCAGCAGTTACAGGAAAAGAAGGGGAATGGCTGCGCTTAGATTATGGCGGTTGGATTAATAGTAAGGAAACCAGAATCATACCAGGAGCAATCCCACCGCGATCGCTCATTCGGAGTGTCAGCGCCCGTCGCGTATCTGGAGCAACAGAAATCGTGTTTCCGCTACAAGTCCCCGTACCCGTAAGTATACAGCAGGGCGATCGCACTTTAACACTAACTCTATACAATACCACCGCTCAAACCGATACAATCCGCTTCGACGACGACCCAACGATCTCTCGCCTCGATTGGCAACAAGTCACACCCGATCGCTTGGAATATATTTTTAACCTCAAATCCCAACAGCAATGGGGTTATAAATTGCGCTACGAAGGAACGAGTTTGGTGTTGACACTGCGTCATTCTCCTAAAATTCAAAATTCAAAATTCAAAATTCAAAATTCAAAATTCCAAGTTTCCGACTTCCAACTCCCCTGTACGGGCGCACAGCAGTGCGCCCCTACCGACTCCCCTCTTGCAGGAATCAAAATTCTTCTCGATCCCGGGCATGGAGGGAAGGAAACTGGGGCTTTGGGACCAACGGGTTATCCTGAAAAAGATATCAATTTATTAATATCTAAATTAGTTCGAGAACAATTAGCACGGCGAGGTGCTGAAGTTTACCTGACGCGGGAGGACGATCGCGATTTATCGTTACCAGATCGAGTAGACATAATCGATAAAATTGAACCCGCGATCGCAATTTCTCTACATTACAATGCTCTACCAGATGCAGGTAATGCCATGAAAACGAAGGGATTAGCCGCCTTTTGGTATCATCCCCAAGCACACGATCTCGCCAGCTTTTTACATAGTTATTTAGTCCAAAAACTGAACCGCCCTGACTACGGACTGTACTGGAACAACCTCGCTTTAACTCGTCCCGCTTCAGCCCCAACAATATTATTAGAACTAGGATTTATGATTAACCCTTACGAATTTGAATGGATCGTCAATCCGCAAGCACAACAACAACTAGCCAGCGCGATCGCCCAAGGAATTACTCAATGGTTTAGTAATATTGAGATAAACTCTTAGCCTTCTTCTTTGCGCCTTTGCGTCTTGGCGCGACAAAAAACTAAAACTTAAGTTTTTAACTTTTAACTTTTGACTTTCCCAAAAGACTTGCTGAATCTACATCTAAAAACAATGTTGCCTGAGCTTGACTTCTGAGTATAGTAGCAGGACAACTCGTAGCGATCGCGCCTTCTAAAGTCTGCTGTACTGCTGTAGCTTTATGTTTTCCTGGAGCAAAACAAAATATCTTTTGTGCTAAACAAATTGCTGAAATTGTCAGCGTAAAAGCGTATTGTGGTACGACTTCAATATTAGTAAAATAGCCCTGACTGACTTGTTGTTGACGAGTCGATAATTCTAATTTTACAAGTTTTATATAGTAAGGATCTTGAAAATCTGCTACTGATGGTTCGTTAAAAGCTAAGTGTCCGTTGCCTCCCATTCCCAAACAACATAGATCGATAGGCTGGGACAATAATAACTTAGTGTAGCGATCGCATTCTGCCAGCGGTTGTACGGTATCGCCTTTAATATAGTGAAATGCAGCTGGATTGACTTTCTGTTCGACTCGTTCGCGTAAGTAACGCCGAAAACTCGCCGGATGGTTAGCATCAATTCCTAAGTATTCATCGAGATGAAAAAAGACAATTCGCGACCAGTCTATCTCACCTAAATTCACCAATTTCGAGAGAAATTCAATTTGAGAATTGCCAGTTGCTAATATTACCGTAGCAGTATCTTGCTGCGTCAGTAAGTTTTGTAAATAGCGTTGCGTAATTTTAGCTGCGTCTGTGGTAAGTTCATCAGTGCGATCGTACAAACGTACTGTCAGCGCATCTACTGGAAAAATTTTAGCGAGTGTGTCGGTTTGGAAGTTGTGAGGAAGATAAGACATTTAAACAGCCTTACAAGCGTACCGCCACTTTATAACAATCCTCAACAATTTTTCAAGCTCGTTCGCTACCTGGCGAATTTACTGATAGCTCAAACTTAATTTGTTTATGCCGAAATAGTGCTGCTTGGCAAATTGCTAGAGGCGCAGTTTCACCATACCCCCAAACACCATTTGGGATAAAGCTAGCAACAAAAGGTAGTCCTGGCAAGGAGTGTTCCTCAACGCGAAATAACTCAAAGTGAGGTGCGACTGAGTTTTCTAAATCCCAAGCTACTAATTCTAATGCAGCTCTGATATCTGTAGAATAGGGGCGCACGAATAGATTAAATTTTTCTGCTATTAAACTATCTAGATCTGCTAAAGAGTCAACTTTAATTGTTTCTAAATCTTCAGGTTGCAATTCTGTTAGTTCAAATGTTTCTTCCATATTATTTACTACTAGCTTTAGTTTGGTATAATTTGATATAGCAAATACAAGCAAGGCTTATTGATAGGAGAATGCAGAGGATTGATTGCTAAAAAACAATCCCCCTACAGAGATATTTTGCTAGCAATATTCTGTGGAAAAAGCTGAGAATGTAGAGACGCTATGCGTACGCCTCTACAAACGTCTGTACGAGACTTATATTTCTGCTACTGCTCTTTCAATTAACCGTCGTGCTAAGGTTTGGGTTCCTGTATGTTCGTAGTAATTGGTCGAGACATCGAGAAAGGCAGCGAGGTAGTCTAATTTATCGTCAGCAACATCCATAAAACCTCGTAGATTGCTTACAACTTTCTGCGGCGTTAGTCCGCGAGAAACAACCAAATCGCTCATCCAACCCGTGACAGAGTTGAAACTTTCACCCATAAAGTTCAACTTACTGGCAGAGTTATTTCCTGGAATATCGCTATTGATATTTTGGAAGGTAGAGTTTTGCTCTAATTCCTGGGGACTCGTTTTATCTAAAGTTGCTAAAGCCTTTTGGATAAAATCAGAGCCAAAAGGAATCAAACCATCGACGCAAACTAAAGCTACCATGCGCATCAAAGATTCGCTACTGTAATCCGCCAGGGAAGTAACGAAATCGCCAATACTATCGCCAGGAATGCCATTAATTTGACAAAAAGCTAGCAACTCAACTACTAATTTCAAAGTCAAGTCGATAGTTTGGGCTTTATCAGCTTTAGGAGTGACTTTATTTAAGAAACCCAAAAGCGGAATTTTTTCTCCAACTTTATTCGCTAAAGCTGCTGCACCTAAAGCTTTATCAGTACTATCTACAGTTTGGTATAACCACATCGCCCTCTGATATCCTTGAGAGCGATCGTTGTAGAGATAGATTGCCCGTTCGCCAACTTGTTGAATAATACTTTCGTCAGTTTCGCCTGTAACGGTACGAATTGTATTTTCAAAACCGACTAAATTATTCCACTGCCCGGGAATCACAAAATCAAGCGATCGCAGCATGGAAACAGTCATATTATTGGTAGATAATCCGTCCACCAACTCAATAATTGATTTGCTCATATTAAACTCCTTGATTAGTCATTTGTCATTTGTCATTTGTCATTTGCGATCGCGGAATGACTAATTCATGGCAATTTTGAGAGTCCATTGAGGTTGAATTTCTTTAACCACGCTTCGCGATCGCTAGTTGTGAAGGATGGATCGCGAGATAAAACTTTAACTTGGTAGCGATCGCCTACTAATACTGCTGTTTGTGTCGTACCAACTTCCACGGCGGGATAACCGTTAATCTGTTTCGTACTCGTCTTAAATTTTGCTGCGGCAGTCGGCAAGCTTTTAGTATCAGAAATAGATAGCATTGCGATATCTTTACCACCTCTCTTCAATTTTGCCTCAGCAAAACCTTTTTTCTCTTGGGTATAAACTCGTTGAAATTCACCGTTCGCAGCTGGGAAAAATCGGTTGAACTCGCTGCCTTGAGTCGCTTCTTTTACTACTGCTTGACCGCTTTTTTGCCGATTGCTGACCTGTTGTGCTTGGTCAAACCGCCCTGGAGTTTCTGTAGCTGTACATGCTGTAGTAAATAGTAACAATGACAGCATTAACGCCACTAAAATTTTACGCCCTTGACGAAAAAACATAACGCCTCCTGCTCGATGCTTTACACTTATCATTTATTCTGGCGATCGCTTGCTTTAGTTTCGGAAGATTTTAGATGCGTTGGGCAATGACAGCGTAAAACGGATCTTTCACACCGACACCCAACCACTGAATGAAATTATTCGTGCCGGACTGATGGGTAATAACTTCGGGTTCGGAGAATCCTGGTATAGCTTGAAAATACTGTTTGACTAATTCTACCCGGCTCGACTCCGTTCCATCGCGCCAAGCTTGAATTGCTTTTTGGTAAAACATGCGGTTGGAAAAGCTGATGATAACAATTCCACCCGGTTTCAGAATCCGATGAATCTCGTTAAACACTGCTTCTGGATACTGCAAGTATTGTATCGAAACAGTATTCAATACTGCGTCGAAATCTTGGTCTGGTAGCGGAAATTTAGGATTCTGATTCAGATTTTGCACGAAATAATGATGCAATCGAGGATTACGGGCTAGTTCCTCTTCATTCATCCCGTGTCCCTCTACATGAGCAAACTCCATTTCCTCTGGAAGGTGGGACACCCAGCTACTCATCATGTCGAAAATTCGGGTGTGGGGTTTGAGCCGTTCTCGATATAACTGAGTCAGTTGTTGAATAAAATTATCGTCTACATGGGTGACAAATCGCGGAAAAGAATAGAACTGCTGGTCGTTGGTATCGTCTAACTTGATCCGGTCGTGAGGGCGCAAAATCATAATTCGAGCGTTTAAATACCTCTACTCTTCTCAGTTTAGAAAAAATTACGAAGTGTAAAGCTATTCTTCCGCCCATTTCTAACTAACGAATCGGGTTGTGGACGGTAACTAATTTCGTTCCATCAGGGAATGTTGCCTCTATCTGGACAAATAGCATGGAAGCTAAGCAAAGCAAGAGTTGTACCTGATTTTTACACGGTCAGGTGTACTTAACATGAATGTCAAGACGAAGAAAAATCCTAAAGGGCTAGTCAACATTGAATCAGTTAAAGGTAGGTTAAGGCTGAGGTGGAGATATCAGGGGAAGCAGCTTTGTTTGGCTACTGGTTATCCTGACACTCCAGAATGTCGCGCAGCAACGCAAATCCTAGCTAATAAGATTTGGCTAGACATTGTAGGTGGTTACTTTGACCCCACGCTTGATAAATACAGGCAACAGCCCTTAGCAAAGAAGAATAGCCCTACCTTGCTAGAGTTGATAACTAATTTCATCGACAACAAAATTAACTATACATCGTCTCGTTCTCTAGAGAAATACAGAACCCTGTCACGTCGTCTAGCTAGAGCTGGACTAGCTAAGTTAACTGCATCCGAACTAGATGAAGTAGCAGTTGCCAGGATTTACACTAAACTCAGGGAAGGTGGATTAGGTGTCGCTACAGCCAAGATTGACTTGTGGTTGCTAAATGCTGTCCTACGATTTGCCGATATAGATTGTAAGCCTCTTACAGTAGCTTTAAAGGCGATTAAAGCACCACCTAAGCAATCAGCCAAGCCATTTGCTAAAGACGAAGTAGGTCGCATTCTAGAAACATTTGAGACGATGTTTCCTCACTATCTACCCTACGTCACGTTCATGATGAATACAGGGGTAAGGACTGCTGAAGCCGTTGGGCTGAGATGGAAACACGTAGCTGATGATTGTTCCAGTTTTTGGGTAGGTGAGACGCTATCTCGCGGCAGGAAATCTGACACAAAAACTCACAAAGCTAGAGTTGTACCGTGCAACCAAACAGTTAAGTCATTGCTGCTGAACATGAGAGCAGAAAACACAAACCCTAATAGATTGGTGTTTACAAGTCCAAGGGGTTGTGGAATCCAAGATTCTCAATTTTCTATGCGCTATTGGAAGCCAGCACTAGCAGCGGCAAACGTTGAGTATAGAAAGCCTTACAACTGCCGTCATACATTCATCAGTCATTGCTTAGAGTCAGGACTCAGCCCAATAACGGTTTCTTCAATCACTGGTCATAACGTGCAGACAATGTACGCGCACTACGTAGGTGTAGTATGCCTACCACAAATCCCTGATTTGCTTTGATTGCGATTATTCTCTGCTTGTAGTAACCAAACGATTGCTGTTATTTGTTTACCCATAAAACGTGTTTTGTATATGGCATAATATATCGGTTCAAACTGTTAGCAATGGTGCTAAATATGTCAGCTCGAAATGTTAGCTTGCCCGATGAACTCATTGCACTCGTCAATCAAAAAGCCATTAAACAAAAACGCTCTTTCTCTTCCGTAGTAGTTGAAGCATTGCAACGACAATTCAAGCATCAACTAGCTAAATCAAAAACAACAGCATAGCAAAAAGAGGTGGGAGAGCGACAACTCTCCTACCCCCTAATTACCCTGGCAAATTCTATAAAACCACCTTGAAGCTATAACCTAACATGACAAACGAAAATCGACCATCGGCAAAAATACGCAACAGCGAGTTAGTTACAGGAGAACGTTTACTCCAAATGACAATGGCATCAATCCGTAAATCACAAGAGGAGAAGGAAGCTGATTTCGAGAGGAGGGTGTTGCGAAAAACAATATGGTTAATCCATCACGACCCTTACGCACTGCCGGACTACCTAACTAACCCGTATTGACCTCGTAAAAAGCAATAAACCTCTTGCGCCACAAGAGGTTAGAAGTAAAGATTTTTTCAAGCTTACCTACAAAATATTATGCACAAAAATAACGGCTGCAATCAAAACTATGATGAAATCTTAATAGAAATCCACTTGGATAGAATTCGCTACGAGAAGAAACCAAGCGAGAAGGCAGCGGCAGAAATCAACAATAGAGTTGCCCGTAGTCGCAGAAAGATTGACCCCAAGACTTTTGTAGAGAAAATATCCAACGGGCATTCTTGGACACCTAGTTACTTCTTCAGGAACAGAAGGACGGTAGGTAGTTGGGAGGGGATGTGGGTGATAGGTCAAGACTTTGATAATGGATTCTATTTAGAAGAAGCAAGGAGCAGATTAGCTGAGTTTGGCTTAGATTTCACTTTTGCTTACGCTACCTTCAGCGATACCCTACTCTGTCCGAAATGGCGGGGAGGGTGGATTCTGGACAAACCTATTACAGACAAGAAATTCGCAGAATTCCTCTTAAAACGTCTCTTACCGTATTTATTCCCAGAAAGTGACCCTGCTGCTCGTGATATCGCCCGTTTATTCTATGGTGGTACTCAAGCTTTGATAGAATACCAACCAAATGAGGTGCTAACAGAAGCTAAACTATACGAGGCGATAAATGGCTGCATCGCTTATGGGATAAGCCATTCGAGTGGAAATGAAAGACAGTTTTTGGCAAGTCTTCGGAAGAACCTCGAACCCTATAACAATATATATAGCCCTCAAGGTTCTCCCATAGATTTTGAAAATTCCATTGGCAAAAATCCTCGAAAGTCCTTTTATGACTATCTTTCGGACGATGTACACCCCTCCTTTTGCGCGAACGAGCAACCCGTGTTTGCTCACAATCTGGAGAGCGTGAAGAACTATGACTTTGATGCGGCTTGTGCTGACGTGAAGATTTTACGCGATTTGAAGGAAGGCAGGCAGCTTAGTTATCACGAAAGGATGGGACTAATATCGAATCTCATGTATATCGAAGGGGGACTGCTTTGGTTTCAACGATGCGCTGCCAACACCTACAATGACAGACCTACATCAACTGCTTTGATGAAATCATTACGAGAACGCCGTTACTATCCGATGCGTTTGGAGAATTTCAGCCCTTACCCAGAAGACCGCAGATTTCTAAACTTATTGCAGGTTAGAAAACGCCCTACCACCCCCATAAGACTACAGGAACCCAGAGCCACTATGACACTACAGCAAACAGAAGAAAGATTTAACAAAGAGTTTCAAGCAGCTCTACATGACAACAAAAATCACGTCTTCCTACTGCCCACAGGGTTTGGTAAGACCGAAGCACTTTTACACCTCAACAACGTAGTTCTAGCGTTCCCTACGCACGACCTCAAAGACGAGGTATCCAAGCGCATGATGGTGCGACACACCAAGTCTCTCGAACTACCTCACGACCTGCCTAGTGGCGCGTTGAAACACTTAAATTACCTTTACAAAATAGGGGCTTACGGACGCGCTCATTCTTTCCTGAAGACATTGGAACAAGAGTATCCTTCTGTTAAGGCTTACCTAAAAAGTTTTCACAGCCTTCATTCAAGCAGCATAACTACGCTTACCACGCATCAGATGTGCTTCTGGCACGAGTTCAAGCATCTTAATACTGTCATCTTTGATGAAGACCCACTGCGTTCGATGCTAGAAATCAAATCGGTTAAATTGTCCGACCTAGAAACGCTGTCTCGGCGAGTGCGCTCTCATCCAGACGTGCAAGACGGCATTCATCCCAAGGATGCACAAGTTTTAAAAGACTTCATTCAGATGGTGTTGAGTGGAATGTGTAACTCTGCAATCCTACGTCCGCAGTTTACCTTCTTTGACTACACGGCTATCGAGCGAGAAGTATCGAATAATCCTATTTTCGATTCCTGTATTCTGGGGCTTCTTGGTGCTGACTGTTATGCCGTTACCGAGCATGATAAAGAGCAGTACCTTAACGGAAAAGCCAAGGATTTACAGATTCACTACTTATCTAATCGAATTGGCACTCTACAGGGCTTGGAGCGCAAGAAGAAGCGTTTTATTGTCATGAGCGCCACTGCCAACGAATTTATTTACCGCAAGCTATTCGGTGATACTTTGGTATTTCACGATTTATCTGATGTGCAGCTTAAAGGATTGCTGCGGCAACACACCGAGTTTTCCTTCAGCCGCTATTCGCTTGCTACAGACTCCGACCGCAAGAAACAGGTTCTCGACGACATAAACGAGTCAGGTAAGAACGTGATTACTTTTGCCGAACACAAGCATTTGTTCAAACAGGCACTCGAAGAAATGCATTTCGGAAACGTCATGGGCTACGACTCTTACAAGGGGCAAGACCTAATCGTGGTAGGGACACCACACATCCACCCCATAACTTACATCCTCTATGCTCAAGTTCTCGGTATACACACGCAGCCGTCAGACTTTGCCATGCAGAATCGTGTTGTAGAGTATGGGGGCTTTAGATTCACTTTCCTTACTTACGCAAGCGAGGACATCCGCATTTTGCAATTCTTCTTCATACAGGAGGGGCTAACGCAGGCAGTAGGACGAGCGCGACTATTGCGAGAAAATGCAAGGGTAGACCTTTACTCCAACTTCCCGCTCAGGCAAGCGTGTATAACGCAGGAGGAGGAAGCTACAGTTCAGGAGCAGCAATCGTCACACACCCAAATAGAGGAGGATGTCTTGGCAGGCAAAAAGATGCGTATCGTACAATGCGCGAACAAGAGCTTCGTCAACCATACGGTGATTCCACAAGCTGATACCTTGGATAGGAAATCTCAGATTGTGACAGTCACAAGTTTAGTCAATTACCGCACGATAGACGTGCCTCTAAGCGGTCTTAAGACCATTACACCTGTCTTTACCACAAGCGAGCGTAAGACCAAGCACAGACTCACTTAAGAGTCGAATATCAATAGCCCACAGAGCATTTGATTCACACGCAGCATTAATTAGCGAGTTGTGAGTCATAGGTCAGCCCAACTAGTACGCTGTAGTCAAGCTGGACGAGGATGGCAGGTTGGTTAGAGAAAAATAGAGAGGTCGGTGGTTCCTCTTAGAAGCTCATTTATATATGTGTTAAGAAATACTGATACACCGTGTGCAGCAAAAATCAGTATAGTGGATGAAATGCATACGTTTGCTTTAAGTCGAACGTCTCCTAACGTATTCGATTACCTCACATAATCCTACAGGTTCTTACTTCGGCATCACCTTATGAAGTATTACATTGTCTGCGCTGAAGCTGAAGGGATTGAACTCTTTTGGACTGGCGGGCGTAACGCCTGCTGGACTATAAATGATGCCGATGCCTATTGTTACAAATTAATCTCTAGTGCCAGGGAAGTTTTGCAGCGGGAACACCCCTGTGTGATTACTGCCATGTGGATAGAGGAAGTTTAGGCGATTTTAGAGATGCTTCCCGACTAACTCGATTCTTTTTTTCAGCATCTGTACGTAAATGATAGTCGCCTGAATAAACGCAGCTCTTGCTTCCGATTGTGTTTCTGCAATCAGTATTATCAACTCTGGAGAATCATCCTTCTGTTCTAGCGCTACTTGAGTGTAGGCAAGTGATTCTTTTGCTTTTTGCTGAATCAACTGACCGCATTCCTCAATCAGTTGACCGTGTTCCAATGCTAATTGGTCGCTACGTTCTTGCAATCTCTTACCCCATTGTTCTACTTTGAGTCCATGCTCTTGTAGCTTCAGGGCGTGTTGCTCCAGCGCATGGGTAGAGATTGTAGCTTCAGACATGACGTATCGCAGTTAGACAGAAGTTGAACAGAAGTTAGACATTTCCTAGACTACCGAGATTATTCTTCGTCCAATTCGTCCAAAAGGATGAGTTGAATGCATTATCTTCATAACTCAATGAAGATAGCTGGGCTAATCTACTAGTTACTCCAGTTTTTCTGTTCTAGGGTCAACATCCTGCGGGAACACGAACAAATTCAATGACCCAGCTCTACGGGCAAGAAGAATAGCATTACCCAAGTGGTAGTGAGTAATCAGCAGCCATCTATCGTGTAAGCTGCCACAGTACAAGTAGACATCAACCGGAAATTTCGCCGTGTTTTCATTTAAAAGCGGTACTTGCCAGCGTGATTCCTCACCCACATTTGATACAACTCATGTGCTTTACATCACACATTTGTTGAAATGACAAGTACATTCATCTATCTTCGGTAAGAAAAAGCTATTCTTTTATTTTCTCAGCGTAAACCTTCATTGCCTTTATATGTAACTTCGTTGCAGTTGTATGGACTTCTACTGCCTTTCCGTATAACTCTGTAGAATGTCCATTTATTGTTCGTGCAGCTTGGGCGTACAGTAGTGATTCACGTCCTAATTCTTGGATGCGTCGCCCGTACTCTTTTATCAAGGAACCACAATCTCTTGTATTCTGGTCGCTCTTACTCTGTAAGGCTAGACCAAACTCTACCAATCTCTTACCGTGTTCCTGCACTTGGTTGGCGTGTAACTGCGCTAAGTGTATGCTTTCTTCTGAAATCTCATGCATTTAAAAGTAGCCCTCCTACCTTTTGTAATAAGAATGGTCTACTTTTTCTACAAGCATCTGCGGATATAGATTGATTGCAGAAATTCAACTGAAACAGTCAATCAGTGACTCATGGTTTCTTGGAAATTTGATGTATCACTTCCTTTTGTTGTTTAACAGCCTCAGATATGTCACGAGAGTTTCTTCTAATCGCTTTTATGGTGTAAAAGAAGGCTGCTATGGCTTCATCGTTGACGCTACCATACATAGCCTTTATAGCTGCTGCAACAAGCTGCTCGGGAGATTTTCCGGTTGCTTTTGCAGCATTAGCTAGCAACTCTAGGTCTTCCGGTTCTAGCTCCAAGACTAAAGTTTCTTTGTGCATTGATTATTAAAAGTTTGATTTTGTATTGGTTGAGCATTAGAAGCAGTCGGCTATAAAGTATAATTACTTAATTGCGATATGGCTGTTAAAATTGTTACAAGTCCCTAGCATCGCCTCTAAGCCTGCTTGTGTAACACCCTGGCTGTTTTCAAAAAACTGCCAACACACCTCTCACCCATCGGCATGAAGGGGTCATGTAGCATAAATTTCATAGCATAAATTTTCTCTCCCTAATGCATATAGGAGTCTCAGATACTCCATCCCCCCGTTACGCCACACAGAATTCTTCACGAAGCAATACTCATTCGTTCACTTCAAGCAACATCGTCTCTATTCTTTGATACATCAAGCTTTCTGCTCTAACCATTGAATTGTCATACTCAATCAATACTCATTGAGCTATGTGATACCAACAGAATGCTGATGTTGTAAGTATGTATCTTGAATCGATTCATGATACATTATGAGATTTTTCATTGGCTGAGCATGGCGATAATAGCCTCATACCAAACAAATACCCAAGAATTACAAGAATCTAGTCATCGCATTACACCAGCTAGGCAAACAACTAATCATTGAGTCTTACGTGTATCACAATAGGTAATCCATGTTTTGCTACTCAGCTAGATGTATTACTGATAAAGGGTTATACCTGTTATACAATACAGATATACTACTGATTGGATATTGAGTTAGATGTGACCAGACCATTTAAGAAACAAGCCAGTCGTTATATGTATACGTGGCATATTGACCCAACCATGAGGGCATTCGTATTCCACTTGGCTGGAAATGTCGAGCATTGCTCGGTTGCGTCGTTGTTATATCGAGCAGTTACGCATTACTCTCTACGAGAACACAAAATCAGCTATCACGAGTTTGCTAAGGATTTGCGCCTAGAAACGCCTGATGAGCTACGACTACAGGTTTTACTGAAAGACCAGCGTACTAAGTCACTGACGCAGGAGAATGCTGAGTTACGCTATCAGCTTCGGGAGTTGAAGCGGGAAAGAGAACAATTAATCAATGCAGGGTTTACGAAATCATGATTTCAGCAGCAGATTTAGTGCAACTTCAAGAGTTGGGTATAAGTGTTGATAACGAGCGGGTACAGCATCTCATCAGGTCTGGCTATCACTATGATTTTGACAATCGAAAATGGTATCACCCAGACAAATTCTACTCTGATGACAGTAACAAGACTAGCGAAGAGTTGGAGCAGGAGGTCAGGGTAGGTAGAACGCTGCCACCTCCATCGATAGTAGGCAGCATGAATACTGTGGTGCTAGACAGGGAGCGATATCAGCCAGCCTTTCACGATAATGCATCAATTAGGGAGCATCCTCGCTCAGATGAGCCACTTGTATCTCGCAGCGCCGAGCTTCAGAAGAAATTCAGCAGCCGCTATGCAAATGAATGGGACAGGCAAGCCCAAAAGCTGGAGATGATTCGGCGCTACAACATGGGCGAGAACCTGGAAGGATGGGTAGTGCGGCGCAAGGCTGGCGGTGGCAACTCCATCGATGACTATGAGGTGTGGTCGCCTGATGAGGTTTTGCAGATGCGCGTCCAAAGACAGCGGCTCATGGAGCGCGAGACAGCACGACAGCTACGACAGCAGCAACAACAGACTAGGGAGTTTGGCGAATCGGCTCGGATGGCAGAGTTCACCAAGATGCTCAAAGCCTTACCCAGGGAGGTGTTAATGCAGGTCATGCGTGAGGCTGGGATGGTTCAACAACAAGGAGGTTCGTCGAGCGATGTCTAAAAGTAAGCAAAACGACAATAACAGCGATGCCAATGTCAGCATGAGTCGTACCCGTGTCAAGCCGATGGGCAGGACTGACACTATCCAGATGGAAGACATTCCGCTAGAGCAGCAGCATTTATACCTACAAATCGGTAAGCGACTCTACCATAAAGCTGGTTTATCACCCGAACAGTTACGTAAGTTTGACACTCCAACAGTGGGTACTGATGGCGCTCCTGCCTGCGCGATACAACCGTTTTCTATTGGTGGAAATGTTCGAGTAATTAGTGATAATGTCCCTGCCTCAGAATCCTGACCTAAATTTTTTGGAGGATTTAAGTATATATGCCTAAAATTGTCCCACTTAACGAGCGCAAGATGATGCAAGAGCCGCCACCAAAACCTATACCTTTTTCAAGGATGGAGGAATTCAAAGACAGCAAGGTTATCACTCAGCGTTATTGCCTGCCTGAGCCAGTATTCAAAGAAGTTGCCAAGCTAAAAGATATTGACGCATTTTTATCGCAGGCAATCTTAGATTTAATTAATGACAGTCGTGGAGTGGTGCGCACGGAAGAGCCGAAGAGTAAAGAATCTTGGTACAAGACAACGCGAAAGGTTCAGCTTCAGAAGTGCTTGACCCAGAATTTCAAGCAGGTAGGTGGTAGCGTTGAGCATTATGTCACCGTGGAATCTACCATCCTCCGCAAACATATCCCAGTCGAGCCAATACTGAATATGGTTGAAGGTAAGTCGAGTACTATGACCAAGCATTGCAGTACCTTCATGATTAGCACCAGGTTATGGAACGAGTTCTATCGTCTGTGCGAATACTTCCAACTATCGCTCGATGACGGCATTCATCAAGCTGTGGACAGGGCATTCGACAAGATTTATGCCGCTCCCACCAACCCTAACGCAGAGCGGCTCAAGCGTTTTACAGAGCGCGAGGAGCGGTTGCAGGAGCAGATGGTCAAGTCTATTACAAAACGCATTAGCAAGAATTTGCCACAGGAGCCAGCATAATGTCTCAGGAGCAACAAGCGGTAACACAATCAGTACAGACGGCTGCATCCCTTGCACAAAAATACGGCGTTGAGTTGGGAGCGGAGTTGAGCGCCGAGCTTGCAAGTCCAACTGAATACTATCCACCCCAAGATGACCCTGGCTACATTCCCAACTTCTACGAGAATGATTTGTGGATGAACGTGCAGCCGCGAGAACAAGCCAAGCCTGTAGACACCCGACCGCAGCAAGAGATTGCTTACGAGCAATACCTAATCCAGAAACAAAAAGCCGAGCAGCCGCAAGAGCAAGCCGAGCAAGTCCAAGGAGCGAACGCTAGATTAGTCGCTAGTAGTCTCGAATATGGCTGGGAGACACCAACATTTCAAGCGTATCTTGATAGCGATGACGATGCATATATGAGTATGCGATTATCTCCCCAGCAATTACAGCTAGCTAATGAGGTGTGGGGACTAGATGAAGACACGGCTAAGGCTTACGTCTACCACCACAAACTAACGACTGAGGACTTGGCTCTGATTGAGATGGCTTTCACTGGTAAGCAGACACCTAAACCACAACTGCCTACAGACCAGCGGGATGAATATGTCAAACAGCAGCAGCCTCTCAGGGCTGAGGACGATGATTATGACGCGGAAGATACTAGCGAACCTTCCAGCCTTAAAATTGACCCCGCGCCGGATTACACTGCTGCTCTCGATAGCGTCAATTACATGAGGCGTGTCTATTTCTCGCAAGCCAGCGATGCTGAGTGGTCGTCCATCCTGAACGATTGCATCGATGAATTTGAGTCACTATCTCCACTGGAGCGGGAGCCATACGATAATCCTGCTGGGTTGTGGGCATTGCATCAGCGTGTCTCCTATCGCAGACAGCAAGCCCAGGCTCAGAAACAGGCTCAGCAACGACAGCAGCCGAGCCGACTCACTAACGATAATCCTAGAGGTTCGTCGAAGCGCAATATTCAAGGCTTTAGCAATTCCGCTCTGACCAAGCAAGGCAAGCTCAAACAGAGCTGGATTAATAGCTTGAGTAATGTGGACTATGGCAATAACGCTGACAGAATCACAGCTTGGTACGCTAGAGGGCTTGTGGACAGGAATGCTTAGAGCGGTCGCGCATGGATTATCGGATGACCGCGACCTTAGCATCGTTGTCTTAGGCTTAGGGGTTGCATTTATTTTGGAGAAGAGATGAAACGGGGAATCAACAGCAATAAGTTGCCGCACCAGCATCGCGCTATCAGGAGCCAGAGCTATAACCAGGTATCTAAAGAGACGTTGGCTGCTGCTGATAAAGCAATCCTGGTCATGCGCTTGAAGGATGCGCTCAAACATAACAAGTTCGTACCCATCAGCATTATCAACTCTTTGAATGAATCTGATTATAAGGAACTGTCGGGGCTGGTGGATGCGCTTCTGTCCAAGGGTCTAATCGATTACGCAAATTAATGGAGGTGGGTTATCACTAGTAATGCATTCAAGACCAACGAATCTTTCCGAGTAGTGGGAGCCATGACCAGGGTGGCGGTCAACACGGCTCAAACGATTACACTACCGTCTACTGCCACTGGTGTATTGATAAGTTTTGAGGGACAACCTGTGAGGCTCACGCTCGACGCGAGTACTCCCACTGGTACGAATGGATTTCTGTTGCCAGTTAACACTCTCTTCAGGTTCGACATGCACCAAGGTGGTGTGGTGAGAGTCTTAGAAAGTGCTGCATCAGCTTTTGCTAACTATCAATTCATCGTGACGTTGGGTTGATGAGCGAAAATAAAGATAGTAAAGATAGTAAAGATAGTAAAGATAGGAGTAAAAACTATGTCTAGAACTTCCAACAATGGCGACACCCCACGCCGCTACGAGATGCAAATCCCTGATTTCAAGCGCGACTCAAAGACAAATTGGAGTTGGGCTAATAGTAACGGTACTTCTAACCTTAATCTCAAGTTTGAGAGTGACTCTAACAACTCCAAACCACAGGAAGGTAAGCCGAAGATAGACTTTTAAAATTCTTCCAAGTCTTCCATATTTGCACCAGGGGGAATTTGATTGACCACAAATCCAGTACCCTTAATCCTGTATCTTTTGACTGGTTTGGTAGGTGGAGTGGTGGGGTCTACAAACACGTCTCCTTTTTCTGGAAATTGTTGCAGTTGGTGCGCTCTAATTTGAATTTCTGACATGGAAATTTGTTAGAATAGGTGTAACTCCACCTATATTTTACCTTTATATTTAATCGCTTTTTCTTCTCGTCGTCGTCCTCAATAAGCATATAATCTCCACATCCTCTTGCAGCCAAAACAAGGGGTTTTTTCTTGTTATTAAATACTGTTATACGTTGGCTCTCACGCTAAATTTGTGAATAATTTTTCAGCTTTGAGTTGCTGATAAGGTCGCGGTCATTAATGAACATTACAGCGACCGCTCCAATCAATGATTTCTTTACACACATCAGATATATTCTCTGCTGAAAAAATCTATGCTTACCCTATAGAATATCTAGGATATTCCAAAGTTAATCTTTGATAAATTTACACATCTCATATTTACTACAGCCATGTCCAAGAAGATAATCTTCGATGAGGCTGAGCGATTAATGAGCGAAGCTGAAGAGTGGATACACATCTGATATTGAGTCGTGTAAAAAAGCTTTGATTTGCGTGATAATCATTGATTTAAATCTTTGATTATCTCGAATTCACTCTAGCTTTACGCTCCGTCCACTGCCCCTCCGCCCCTGTGGTTGGGGCTACGGGTATCACTGATAGACTCCGCTAAGCTGTTCGCGAATTCTATGATTATCTATTTCTGGTTACTTCACGTCCAAACCTACCCACATGGTACAGGTCAATTGTGAGGATTTTGTGAGGATTTTTTCAGCCTTGAAAAGCAAGGATATTTTCACAGCACCATCAGATACACAGCTCTCCTCCATAGCCTTGACATAAGAATCTGGTACACTATCAGCCTTGCAACGCCTACACGCTATCTGTATTGTGTTATGCCCATTCATACCAACTCCAGAAAATTATAAGTGCAACGTCTCGGAGAGCGGGACTCCTAGCTAAGCCAAGAGTCCTTACACATCCTGTTACCTATCGTGATAGCGGACGTAAGCATCATCCACTAACTTTTCATGTACTGCCTTCTGAGTCTTCAGATTGAAATGACGCTGCAACCACAACAGTTTCATCTTATGTTGGTCAGACAACTCGGCTGGTCTACCCATACCTTTCACTTCAATTGGATGTACATCTGGTGTCGGTGTTGGTGTCTGCTCTAATAATTTCTCTAGAGCTTCAACGCCTTGCTGTGTCTGGGTTTGAGGTAATTCTACTTGTCTCACGTTGAGACTAATAGAACCGCTAGACTCCTGTGCTGGTATAGGTTTGATGCCTAGTCCGTATGTTTCATATCCATCTATGTAACGGAACACAGTAGCTCGACTCATACCCAGCACATCTTTGTTTTCCTCAATCCACTTATCAAACGTCTTACCCTTATGGTGTCTACTAGTCTTAGCTAACCTCTTGCGCGTATCATACAAGAACTTACCAATGAACATGTGTACTTCATAGAGTTGTTCTTCCATGATTCGTGCTTGGTGATGCCACTTGCCTATCTCTTTAGCTGTTAGCTTGGCTGGTTTATTGGACTTAGGAGCGGCAGCAAGGGCTTCTTCGTCACTCATAGTACAGTCTTGAGGTTGACGGCTGATGTAGGTCTTACTAACCAGAGCAGGGATTAGTTAACATAAAAAAGTAGCTAAGTCTGGAGTGTGCCATGAAACTCAAAGACGCTCGCCATATGTCAGCCTCTGCCCAAG